>JAYRQX010000906.1:0-6893 GCA_041910415.1 Acetobacteraceae bacterium
GCCGCCCCGGCCGGGCGGCGCCGTTCGTTTGCGCGCGAGCAGCGCCGATGGGGGACGCCACCTTCGTGGACCCGGACGGCGCGGCGGTCGAGGCCGGAGCCATCCCACCCTACGAGGCCGGGCTGCATTGCGGGATCTTTCGGCGCTTTCCTGACGTGGGCACGGTCCTGCGCGGGCATTCCATGGCCAACACGGTGCTGTCGCGGCGCGCGGGCGACACCGTCCGGCTTGCCGGCTACGAACTGCCGAAGGCCTTCCCAGGCGGTCCCACCCACGACGTAACCGTGGATGTCCCGGTGCTCGACAACGACCAGGACATCCCCCCGCCTGCAGGCCCAGGTCGAGCGCTGCCGGGCGACCTGATCCGCGCCGCCTGATGGACGGCGGCCCCGCCCCGGGCCAGCATCGGCGCATCATGACGCTTCTCCGACGTTCCCTCCTCGCGGCGACGCTGGCCGCCCCTGGCCTGCGTCGCGCCTCGGCCCAGGCCGCGCGCCCGATCCGCCTGCTGGTGGGCTTCCCGCCTGGCGCGAGCCTCGATCTTCTCGCGCGATTGATCGCGGAGCCGATGGCCCAGCGCCTCGGTCGGCCGGTGATCGTGGAGAACCGTGGCGGCGGCGGCGGGCGCGTGGCGGCGGAAGCGCTGGCCCGCGCGCCGGGCGATGGCGAATGGCTGATGGCCGCGCCCATCGTCGTGCCGGTGTTCTTTCCGTTCCTCTACGACCGGCTGCCCTTCGATCCCGCAGCGGATATCGCGCCCGTCGCCATGCTGACCGGATTCAGCTTCGCACTCGCCGTGCGGCGGGATCATCCGGCGCGGACACTCGCAGAATTCATCCCCTGGGCGCGGCCGCGTGGGGATGCCGTGACCTATGGCTCGCTCTCCGCCGGCACGCCGTCCCACTTCCTCGGCCTGCTGTTCAATCGCGCGACGGGCACGCAGATGCGCCACGTGCCCTATCGCGGCGGCGCGCCGCTGACGACGGCGCTGCTGGCGGGCGAGGTGGATGCGGGCTTCTCCACGACGGCCGGCCTCGCGGGCCAGTTGCAGGATGGCAGCCTGCGTGCGCTCGCCGTGACGGGTGGGACGCGATCCCCGCTCGCGCCCGAGGTGCCGAGCTTCGCGGAGCTGGGTCCGGAGCTCGCCGAGATGGGCCGCGCGGGGCTGTGGTACGGGTTGTTCGCGCCGGGCCTCACGCCGGCGCCGGTGATCGCCGCGCAGGCGGACGCCGCGATGGCCGCCCTCACCGTGCCGTCGGTCGCCGAGCGCCTGCGTCAGCTCGACCTGCCGCCGCAGCCGGAAGGGCCGGCGCCGTTCGCCGCGACCATCGCGGCCGACCGCGAGCGCTGGGCGCCGCTGATCCGCGCCAGCGGCTTCCGGCTGGAGGATTGACCATGACGCCTTCGGTCACGCTACTGGGCACCGGCGGCCCGCGCCTCGACCCTGCGCGGCGGTCCACCGCGCTGCTGCTGCGCACGGGCGAGGAGGAGGTGCTGATCGATGCCGGCCGCGGCGCGATCCACGGGCTCGCGCAGGCCGGCGCCGCGTTTCCGAAGCTCACGCGCATCGTGCTGACGCATCATCACTTCGACCATATCGGCGATCTGTACGATGTGATGCTGACCACCTGGCTGGAAGGGCGGAAGGAAAAACTGGTCGTCGAGGGACCGCCCGACACCCGGCGGCTGGTCGAGGCGCTGCTGACCCAGGTCTATGACAAGGACCACAGCTGGCGCGGCCTGGGCGAGCCCGCCTTCGGCGGCTGGGCGCCGATCGAGGCACGTGACGTTGGCGTGGGCCAGGTCGTCGAGGGCAAGGGCTGGCGCGCGACGGCCGAGGAGGTCAGCCACGGCCATGGATTGCCGACGCTGCCGCCGGGCTTTCTGCGGCGCTGGATCTGCTACGGCTGGCGGTTCGAGGTCGCGGGCAAGGTTTTTGTTTTTTCCGGCGATACGGTGGACTGTCCCGGGATCAGGAAGCTCGCGCGAGGCGCCGATGTGCTCGTCATGTGCTGCTGGGCGGCGGCGGCGCAGTTGACGAGCGAGCATCTGCGGAAGCTGGCGCAGCACACGCTGGCCTGCGGGGATACGGTGGGCAGGATCGCGGCCGAATGCGGCGTGAAGCAGCTGGTGCTGACGCATCACCGACCGAATCAGCCACAGGCGATGCTGGACGTGCTCGCCGAGGAGGTGGCGCGGGACTATGCGGGACCGGTGGTGATTGCGCGGGACGGGATGGAGATTGCGCTGGGGTAGAGCGGGATTTGCCCCCACCCCGACCCTCCCCCGTTCGCGATGCTCACAGGGGAGGGCTGGGGTGGGGGCCTATGCCTGCCCCTCCTCCGCCAGCATCCGCCGCAGCTCCGTCTTCAGGATCTTCCCATAGTTGTTCTTGGGCAGCGCCGCGATCACCCGCCAATCCTTCGGGCGCTTGAAGCGGGCGATGTTGTCGAGGCACAGCCGGTCCAGCGCCGCCACGTCCACGCTCTGCCCGGGTTCCGCGACGACGAAGGCCACCACCTCCTCGCCCCAATCGGCATGCGGGCGGCCGATGACGGAACATTCGCGCACCGCGGGATCGCGCAGCAGCACCTCCTCGATCTCGCGCGGATAGATGTTCGACCCGCCGCTGATGATCATGTCCTTCGAGCGATCCCGCAGCGTCAGGAAGCCATCCGCGTCCACGCTGCCGACATCGCCGGTGTGCAGCCAGCCGCCGCGCAGCGCCTCGGCCGTCGCGTCCGGATTCGCCCAGTAGCCCTTCATCACGCAGTCGCTGCGGGAGATCACCTCCCCCACCTTGCCCACGGGCAGTTCGCGATCATCCTCGTCCACCACGCGGAAGTCGCAGCCGGTGCGCGCCATGCCGCAGGACGCCAGGCGCTCGCGGTAGCGGGGATGGTGCGTGTCCGCGTGCATCTTCTTGGTGAGGCCCGTGATGGTCATGGGCGCCTCGCCCTGGCCGAAGAGCTGGAACAGCTTCGGCCCGAAGATCGACAGCGCGCGTTCCAGGTCGGCCACGTACATCGGCGCGCCGCCATAGGTCAGCGTCCGCAGGTTGCGCGTATCGGCACTGCCGATCTCGGGCGCGTTGATCAGCCGCGTCACCATGGTGGGCGCTGCGAACATGGCGACGTTCGGATAGCGCGCCATCGCCTCGATCACCTCGCCCACGTCGAAGCCCGGCAGCACCACCTGGTGCCCGCCGCGCAGCAGCGTGGGCAGCGCATAGAGCCCCGCGCCATGCGACAGCGGCGCCGCGTGCAGCGAGGTGTCACGCTCATCCACATGGTCGATGTCGGCGTAGTAGCAATGCGCCGCGAAGAGCAGGTTGCGGTGCGTGAGCGTCGCCCCCTTGGGCCGCCCGGTCGTGCCGCTGGTGTAGAGCAGCCAGGCGTCGTCGTCGGGCGCGGCGTCCTGCACCGGAATCGGGTCCGCGCGCAGCAGCGAATCGTACTCGTCGTCCCCCACGACGATGACAGATTCAAGGTCGCCCGTGCCGCGCAGCGAAGCCAGCCCCGCATGCGCGGCGTCGACGAACAGCATCCGTGCGCCGGAATGCTCGACGATATAGGTGACCTCCTTCGGGTGCAGCTTGGCGTTGGCCGGCACCGCGCAGAGCCCCGCGGCCCAGCAGCCCAGCAGCAGCTCGAAATACGGCCCGCAATTGTCCATGCAGAGCACGACCCGGTCGCCCTTCGCGAGGCCGCGGCCCCGCCGCAGCGCGCCCGCGAGGCGGCGCGCGCGTTCCATCAGCACCGCCGCCGCGATGGTTCTCCCCTCCGCCGTGACGGAAGGCTGCGCCGGCATGGCGCGGGCCACATGTTGAAAAATCGCTGCCAGATTCATGGGCGTCCATCCGGGATTGCCCCGGACCCTATGGGAGCCCCGCGCGACGGCGCAAGCCGCCCCCCTTGCAACGGCGCGCGGGGCGCGCGATGTGGGCGTCGCACTGACGACCAAGGGAGAAGGCGCCCCGGTCGCGGTCCCGTCGTCCAGAACCTCCTTCCCAGGGAGCACCACGCCATGCTGACGACCTGGACCGTGGAAGGCGGACGCTGCCTGCTGCACGAAGCGACCGCGCCAGCCCTGCCCGTGGTCGAGGACGAGGTGCCCGAGGCGCCCGCCTCCGCCATCCCGCCGCCCGAGGTGCTGCGACGCGCGGTCTGGATCGACATGCTGAGCCCGGCCCCGGCCGAGGAACGCGCCGTGCAGGACGCGCTGCGATTGGAAATCCCGACGCGGGAGGAAATGCAGGAGATCGAAAGCTCCTCGCGTCTGTATCGCGAAGGTGAGGTGCTCTTCCTGACCGCCAACTTCCTCTACGGTGTCGAGAACGGGGAATACGGCTCGACGCCCATCACCTTCGTGCTGACCAATACCGCGATGATCACGGTGCGCTACGCGACGCCCAAGGCCTTCAACGTCTTCCGCGTGCGCGCCCAGCGCCAGCCGACGACGCTGCTGACCTCGCCCGACGCGGTGATGCTGCATCTCTTCGAACAGGTCGTGGACCGGCTCGCCGACATCCTGGAACGCGTCGGCGCCAACATGGATGTCGCGAGCCAATCGACCTTCCGCGCGGCGCGCGCCACCACCAAGGCGAACCGCCGCGACGACCAGCTGAAGGACACGCTGATCACGCTCGGCCAGGTCGGTGAAGTCACGACGCGGGCTTCGGAAACGCTGCTCGGCCTGTCGCGCATCCTGACCTTCATCGGCGCCGAGAAGGCGGGCGCGGTGCGCAAGGAAAACCAGCCCATCATCAAGACGCTGGTGCGCGACGTGCGGTCCCTGGTCGAGCACGCGAATTTCCTCAACAACAAGGCGCAGTTCCTGCTGGACGCGGTGCTCGGCATCATCAATGTCGAGCAGAACGCGATCATCAAGACCTTCACGGTGGCCTCCGTCGCGCTGATGCCGCCGACGCTGATCGCCAGCATCTACGGCATGAATTTCGAGCATATGCCCGAGCTGAAATGGCTGGCGGGCTACCCCTTCGCGCTGCTGCTGATGGTCTGCTCGGCCATCCTGCCGGTCTGGTATTTCCGCAAGAAGGGCTGGCTGTAGAAGGCCGTTCATGCGCCAGGCGGGCAGCGGATTGACCGCGGCGCCCGCGATGGGATCATGCGGCGCGACACGCAGGAGCCGCCCCAATGCCCGAAACCCATCGCCTCGCCGCCGGCCCCGAGACCTGCCGCTGGGGCGCCTTCGACGCGACCTTCCCGCCGGTGCTGGCCGTGAAGTCGGGCGACCTCGCCATCGTCGAATGCGTCTCCGGCCCGCCCGAGGCCATGCCGCCGCGCGAGGCGATGATGGCCGTGCACCCCGCGCTGCCGCAGATCCACGCGAAGCTGCCGCGGCTCGGTGCGCACATCATCACCGGCCCCGTGGCGGTGGAAGGTGCGGAGCCCGGCGACATGCTGAAGGTCGAGATCGAGAAGATCGAGCTCGGCGCCGCGTGGGGCTATTGCGGCTTCCGCCCGCTGGTCGGCACGCTGCCAGAAGATTTTCCGTATCGCCGCATGCTCCACATCCCCGTGGATCGCGCGAAGCGGACCTGCCGCCTGCCCTTCGGGCCGAAGGAGGGGGGCATGGATCTGGACCTCGCGCCCTTCTTCGGCGTGGTCGGCGTGGCGCCGCCGCAGGATTGGGGCCAGATCAACACCAAGGAGCCGCGCGCCCATGGCGGCAACCTCGACAACAAGGAACTGACCGAGGGCGCGACGCTCTACCTGCCCGTCTTCGTCGAGGGCGCGATGTTTTCTGCGGGCGACGGCCACGGCGTGCAGGGCGATGGCGAGGTCTGCATCAACGCGCTCGAGATGTGCCTGACCGGGCATTTCCGGCTGTCGGTCGTGAAGGGCGGCGGCGCGAAGGACCCGATGCTGAAGTATCCGCGCGCCGAGACGAAGACGCACTACATCACCATGGGCATGCACGAGGACCTCGACATCGCCATGAAGACGGCGCTGCGCGAGATGATTCTTTTCATCGTTTCCCGCACCAACCTTTCCGATGCGGATGCCTACCAGTTCTGCTCGCTGGCGGTGGACTTCCACGTGACGCAGACCGTGAACGGCGAGAAGGGCGTGCATGGGATGCTGCGGAAGGGGTTGTTGTTCTGACGGTGCGGGCGGTAAGGCGGCCTTACTGCCTTACTGCCTTACGCGGTTCGCGCAGTTTGGCGATGGCGGACAAATTGGCTGCGTGGGCATCGGGCGCGGTGGGATCGGATCCACGGTTTGAAAGAGCGTGGGCCAGATCATGCCAGGAAATCAATCCTAATTCAAGGATGAAGGGCGCGTACCGCCAGATCACGCACCAGCGCTTCCACCGCGCGCACATCCGCGATGTTGGAAAGCTCAGCCGAGACCAGTTCCGATCCATCCCCGGACGGCCGCTGGGATTGGTGGAACACGATATCGCCGCGTCCGTTCGCCCGGTCGCGCCGCTCGATGGTCGTGATCTGCTGTGGGGTCCAGGACCGGACGCGCTTCCTGAGCCGCTGTTCCACAACAAGGATGCGCCGGTCCGTGATGCCATAGACGCTGCGCCACACCCCCACGGTCGCCGCGACGCTGGCGACAAGGCCGGCCAATCCGGCGGCGAAGAACAGCAGCGTCAGGATGGAGCTCACGGCAGACTGGTTGGCCGGCGCGGGTGGGCAGGTCCACATGACGGCGATCCAGATCAGGAAGACGACGATGCCGACAGACTGCTTGAGCGCCGGTGGGACTGTCGGGAATTCCGTGTGTGACCGGTCGGTTGAACGACACGGTCAGGCCATGGCCTTGGTGAAGCGTTCGCCGAACAGGACGGCGAACTGGGCCTTGGCGATGGACCACTCACGAGGCGGCATGGTCCAATCCTTCTCGGTCCTGTTCAAGACC
>JAYRQX010000907.1:0-4217 GCA_041910415.1 Acetobacteraceae bacterium
GCCGCCACGCGGACCTGATCGTGACCGGCGGCTCCATCGCCGCGCTGCTCGACGCCGTGGACGCAGTGCACACCCTCACCTCGCTGGCGGGCTTCGAGGCCTTGATCCGTGGCCGCGCGGTGACGGCCTGGGGCCAGCCCTTCTATGCAGGCTGGGGACTGACGGAGGACCGCGCACCCATTCTCCGGCGGGCCCGCCGCCTCGGCCTGGCCGAGCTCGTGGCCGGTGCGCTGATCCTCTATCCCCGCTACATCGATCCCGTGACCGAGCTGCCCTGCCCGCCCGAAGCCCTGCTGGAGCGCCTGTCCAACCCCGCCCTGTGGCAGGCCGGCCCGGTGATGCGCCTGCGGCGCCTGCAGGGCGTGCTGCGCGGCGCGATGCGCCGGCAGCGGCGGCGCATGCCATGAGCCACGCGCGCTCCTTCCTCTTCCTCCAGGGCCCCGCGAGCAGCTTCTTCGCGCGTCTGGGCGATGCGCTGACGCTGCGCGGGCATACCGTGCGGCGCGTGAACTTCAACGCCGGCGACGCGCTGTTCTGGCCGCGGGCCGGCAGCTTCGACTACACGGGCCGCCCCGCCGACTGGCCACGCCTGCTCGATGGGCTGATCGTCGCCCATGGCGTGACGGACCTGGTCCTGTCCGGCGATTGCCGGCCGCTGCATGCCGCCGCCATCCCGGTCGCGCAGCTTCGCGGCGTGACGGTCTGGGTCTTCGATGAAGGCTATCTGCAGCCCGGCTACATCACGCTCGAACAGGAGGGCGTGGATGGCAACTCGGCCGCGCCGCGCCATCCCGAGAGGCTCCGGCGGATCGCCGCGACGCTGCCGCCGCCGGCGCCCGAGACCATCCATGCCGGTTCCTTCCGCCGTCGTGCCTGGGACGACTTGCGCTACAACTGGGCGAACCTGCTGGGCCGCACGCGCTTTCCGCACTGGCGGAGCGATCGCCCATGGAGCGCCTTCCGCGAATATGCGGGCTGGGCGTGGCGCGGCGCCAGGTGCCCGGCCGTCCGGCTCGCCGCACGGCTCGGCGAGCGCCGCATGCTGGGCGGACCCGGGCCGCTCTACCTGTTCCCGCTGCAGCGCGAAGGCGACGCGCAGATCCGCTTCTGGTCGCCTTTCCACTCCCTGGCGGACGCCACGGAGTCGGTGATCGCCTCCTTCGCCCGCGGTGCGCCGCCGGCGGCGCGGCTCATCGTCACAAGCCATCCGCTCGACAACGGGCTGCTGCCCTGGCGCCGCATCATCCGCCGCAGTGCACGCCGGCACGGCGTGGCCGGCCGGGTGCACCACCTGGCCGAGCGCCCCCAAGCGCCACCCCTCGCGGCATCGCGAGGCGTCGTCACCGTCAACGGCACGGCCGGGTTGCAGGCGCTGCGCGAAGGCAAGCCGGTCGCGACGCTCGGCACCGCCCTCTACGACATGCCGGGGCTCACCTGGCAGGGCGAGCTCGACCGCTTCTGGTCCGAGGCAACGCCGCCCGACATGGAACTGGTGGACGCGCTGCGCCGGGTGCTGGCCGCGCATTGCCTGATCCGCGGCGGCTTCTTCGACGAAGACCAGATCCGCGTCGCCGTGGACAACGCCGTGGAGCGCATGACGCTCCGCCGCGGCGTCTCCATCCCCGCCCGGCTCGCGCAGGGCTGATGGGCGCGACGCCTCGCTCGGTCGTCGTCACCGGTGCCTCGCGCGGCCTTGGCGCAGCGCTGGCACAGCGCTTCGCGGCGCCTGGCGTCGCGCTGCTCCTGGTCGCGCGCGGTGCCGCGGGGCTGGGAGAGGTAGCGCGTGCCTGCCGCGACGCCGGCGCCGAGGTCGAGACCGCCGCGCTGGATGTGCGCGATGCCGACGCGTTGCGGAGTGCTGTGCTCGCCTTCGACGATGCGCATCCGCTCGATCTCGTCATCGCCAATGCCGGCATCTCGCGCGGCCGCGCGCCCGATGGCCGCTGGGAGGACCATGCGGGCGTGGTTGCACAGGTCGCGGTGAACCTGGTCGGCGCGATCAACCTCATCGAGCCGCTGCTGCCGCGTCTGCGCACGCGCGGTGCCGGGCATGTCGCGCTCGTCGCCTCCATCTCCGCCTTTCGCGGCATGCCGGATCTGCGCGGCTACTCCGCCTCCAAGGCCGGGCTCTGGTCCTATGGCGAGGCGCTGCGCGCGGCATTGCACGGCAGTGGCGTCGCGGTGACGACGATCGCGCCCGGCTTCTTCCGCAGCGCCATGGAGGCGCGCTTCATGGGTGCGAAGCCGCTCGTTGTCAGCCTCGACCGCGCGACATCGCACATCGAGCGTGGACTGCGCCGGCGAGCGCGGCGCATCGTCTTTCCGCAGCTGCTGGTGCTGCTGCTGCGCGTCATCGACGCGATGCCGGCCTGGCTGGCCGATCCCTGCAGCCGCGTGCTGCGCTTCCGCATCGCGCCGGAAGGTCCGTGAGCAGCACGGCGATGCCGGCGTCGGGTAGGGATCGCCCCGGGGTGTCAGGCGCCGCGCGCGATCTCGGCCGCGGCGCCGGCCACCGCCTCGACCGTCGCGCGGATGTCGGCCTCCGCATGCTCGGCCGAGAGGAAAAAGCGCAGGCGGGCCGACGCTTCGGGCACGGCCGGAAACAGGATCGGCTGCACGTTGATGCCGCGGGCGAAGAGCGCAGCGGACAGCCGCGCCGCGCCGATCGAGGAGCCGACGATGACCGGCACGATGGAGAAGCCCGCCGAGGTTCCGGTATCCAACCCGGCCTCCCGCGCCAGCCTGCGGAACAGCGCACCATTGGCCTGCAGCCGCACCACGCGCTCCGGTTCCGCCTGCATGACACCGAGCGATTCCAGCGCGGCGGCCGCGAGCGCCGGCGGCAGACCCACCGAATAGACGAAGCCGGGCGCGGAGTGCTTCAGGTAGTCCACCAGCTCGCGCGATC
Source organism: Acetobacteraceae bacterium (assembly GCA_041910415.1). Classification (GTDB taxonomy): domain Bacteria; phylum Pseudomonadota; class Alphaproteobacteria; order Acetobacterales; family Acetobacteraceae; genus JAYRQX01. The sequence continues at coordinate 2,909 of JAYRQX010000907.1, forward strand.
CCGCGATATAGCCGCCGCAGGCCGACAGCGTTTTCGAGAGTGTCCCCATCCAGATGTCCACGCCGGATGGGTCACATCCGGCATGCTCGTGAACGCCGCGACCCGTCGCGCCCAGCACGCCCAGCGCATGCGCCTCGTCCACCATCAGCCAGGCCTCGTGCTTCTCCGCCATGGCGATGAAGCGCGGCAGGTCGGGGATGTCGCCATCCATCGAGTAATGGCCCTCGATGACGATGAGCGCGCGCCGCGCCGCATGCCGCGCCGCGGCCAGCTCGCGTTCCGCCGCCTGCCAGTCATTGTGGGGGAAGGCGATGCGCCGCGCGCCCGAAAGCCGCGCGCCCTCGGCGCAGGAATTGTGGATGGCCGCATCGTGCAGCACGAGGTCGCGCGGCCCGAGCAGATGGCCGATCACCGTCACATTGGTCGCATGGCCCGAGACGAAGGCGAGCGCGGCCTCGGCGCCATAATTCGCGGCGAGCGCCGATTCCAGCAGCCCATGCACCGGTCGCTCGCCCGAGACGATGCGCGACGCGCTCGCGGAGACGCCGTGCCGTTCGATCGTGTCCTTCGCCGCCTGCGCGACGCGCGGATCGCCGTTGAGGCCGAGGTAGTTGTAGGAAGCGAAGTTCAGGAGCTCCCGGTTCCCGATGCGCGTGCGCGCGCCGGCGATGCCCTCATGCGGACGGAAGAAGGGATTCTCCAGCCCCAGCACGTGCGCGGCCTCGCGGATCAGCTCCTGGTCGCGCTGGCCCGGCAGGTCGCGGAAGGCGCGGCCGCGCGGCACGGCGGCGGGTGCCGCATCCGGCCCTTCCTCGCGCTTGCGCGTCAGCCGCTGCAGCAGCGCGAGCCGCGCGGTCTGGGAGAGGCCGAAGCCGGTCTTCACTTCGCCATCGCCTCCCGCGCCTCGGGTTCGTAGGCGTCCATGAGCGTGGTGAGGACGTCTTCCCGGCGTTCCTCGAGCACCGCCGAGGCCATGCGGCCGACGAGGGATTCCACGGTCAGGTCCTCGGTCACCGCGGCGAGCGGCACCTGCACGCCGAGGCGGCGTTCCAGCGCCATGCGCAATTCGAGCCCGCCCAGGCTGTCGAGGCCGAGCCCCGCGACCGGCGCATCGGCCGGCACGGCCTCGGGCGGCAGGCGCAGGATGCGCGCGAGCTCTTCCACGGCCTCGCGGCGCAGCAGGGCGCGCGCTTCCTCGGGCGGCAGGGTACGCAGCGTCTCGCGCAGGTCAGCGGGTTCACCGCCCTCGCGCGCCGCGTCGCGCAGCAGGGCATAGGCGGGCTCGCGCAGGATCGGCAGCGCGAGCGCC
>JAYRQX010000908.1:0-2527 GCA_041910415.1 Acetobacteraceae bacterium
GCTGGGGAGCCTGCGCTGCGACTGCGGCCCGCAGCTGCGTGGCGCCATCGCGCGCATGGCGCAGGATCCGGTGGGCGGCGTGCTTCTGTACATGGCGCAGGAAGGGCGCGGCATCGGGCTGGTGAACAAGCTGCGCGCCTACACGCTCCAGGATTCCGGCCTGGACACGCTGGACGCCAACCGGGCGCTTGGCTACGGCGCGGATGAGCGCAATTTTCTCGTCGCGGCGACGATGCTGCGCCTGCTCGGCGTAACCAGGGTCCGGTTGCTGACGAATAACCCCGATAAGCTTGCGGGACTTCAGGCCTGCGGGATCGCCGTGGAGGGGCGGGAAGCCCATCAATTCGATCCCAATGGCGTGAACGACCACTACCTCGCGACGAAAGCCCGCCGATTTGGCCACCTGCTGGGCTAGATCAGCAAGCAGTAAAGCCGCAACCATGCGTTGCAGGGTCCCGCCCGGTGCTCGGGAATGTTAGCAAGGGATCAGGTCTGTAACGGGATGCGCAGGAGGAGAGACGCTGTATGGACGTCGCGACGGCGGACATCGATGCACTGAAGGACAAGGCGGCCGAGGCTGCCCGGCTGCTCCGCGCCCTCTCGAACGAGCGGCGCCTTCTCGTCATGTGCCTGCTTGCCACAGCGGGCGAGATGTCGGTCGGCCCCATGGCCGAGCGCGTGGACCTCTCTCAATCGGCGCTGTCCCAGCACCTGGCGCTGCTGCGCGAGGACGGGCTGGTGGCGACGCGTCGGGAAGGCACGACGATCTACTACCGGATCGCCGATGCCCGGGTGGGTGCCGTGCTGCGGCTGCTGCACGACATGTATTGCCCGGAACTCGGTTAGCGCGGGTCTTATAATTTTTTACTTGATAAGATAACTCGAATAATCTAGGGGTATGGCAGGTCCTCCCGGAGCCTTGCCATGCCGTTCCTCACCGACCGCGCCTGGTCGCCCTATGTTGCGGGTATCCTGATCGGCCTTCTGCAGATCCCCGCGCTTCTCCTCCTCGACACCGCTCTCGGCACCTCCTCCTCCTACGTCACCCTCGGCGCCACGCTGGTGGCCGAGACGGTGGACCCCGGCATCGCCGCCATCCGCTACGCGGCCAGCCATCTGAGCGGGCCGAAGAATTGGTGGCAGGTCGCCATGGTCGTCGGCATCGCCGCCGGGGCGTTCCTCTCCGCGCGCCTCTCCGGCACGCGGCGGCGCGGCATCGCGCCGGTCTGGCAGCGCGCCACGGGGGGCCTCTCCACCGCGCAGCGCTTCGCCATGGCCTTCGGCGCCGGCTTCATCATGCTGCTCGGCGCCCGCATCGCCGATGGCTGCACCTCCGGCCACGGCATCTCTGGCATCGCCCAGCTCGGCCTCGGCTCCTTCACGGCCGTCATCGCCATGTTCGCGGGCGGCATCGCCACGGCCGCCTTCCTGCGCCGCGTCTGATCGGAGGGAAACGCCATCATGTCCGTCTTCACCGCGATCCTCCTCGGCCTCGCCATGGGCGCCGGCTTCGGCCTCGCGCTGGAAAAATCCCGCGTCTTCGAACCCGGCATCATCGTCGGCCAGATGCAGATGCGCAGCTTCATCATGCTCAAGGTCTTCCTCACGGCCGTCACGACGGGCCTGGTCGTCATGGCGTTGCTCAACGGCTTCGGCATCATCCGCATCAGCCCCAAGGCCGCGATCTGGGGCGCGGATGTCGTGGGGGGCCTGCTGCTCGGCGCCGGCATCACGCTGGCCGGTGGCTGCCCGGGGACGATCTGGGCGCAGATCGGCGCAGGCTACCGCGACGCCTGGTTCACGCTGGCGGGCGGCCTCCTGGGCGCGATCGCCTTCACCTATGCCGAGCCCGCGCTGCGGCCCTTCATCCAGTGGGGCGCCAGCGGCCGCATCACGGTCGCGACCGAGACGGGCGCGCCCTTCTGGATGCTCGCCCTCGGCCTCGCCGCGATTCTGATGGCCGCCCTGGTCGCGCTGGAGCGCTGGCGCCCCTGGCAGGGCGAGATCGGCGCGCAGGCCGACGGGCTGCTGCCGCAGGCCGAGGCGTGCGAGGCCACCGCACCGATGGCCCCGCCCCGCATGGCCTGATACCGGATTGCCGATGGTTTGACCGGCGGCCCGCAGGGCCGAGGCGCCAAACGGCGCCCGCTCGCGGTCGGCTGTGCCGATCCGCCGGTGGTCCGGCGAAGCCAAGGGCCGCGGAGGCGGCCCGCCCGGCGTTTGAGGGGCATAAAGGTCAATCCTTTGTGCCGCAGGTACGACGCATCCGCCGCAGCGCGCCCGACAAGCCCCGCCGCAGACCGCGGCGGGGTTTCCCTTCGCTGCTCCTATTCCCCGAAGCGGATATTCGCGGCGCGCACGACCTCGCGCCACAGCAGGAGGTCGTGCGCCATCAGCGCACGGAGCGCGTCCGGACCCTGGGCGAGCGGGGCCATCCGCAGCGCCGCGATGCGCTGGGCGATGTCGGGTTCGGCGAGGGCGCGCGCGGTCTCGGCCGCCAGGCGCGCGACGGCGCCCGCCGGCAGCA
>JAYRQX010000909.1:0-2023 GCA_041910415.1 Acetobacteraceae bacterium
GGACCAGCACCGACAGGATCTGAAGAGCGACATCGCCGATCTGCGGCAATGCGCGCCGCATGGATCGGGCGCCTGGGGCGGGCGCCTGCTGCCCGATGCCTCCCACGCCGCCGCTTTTCTGCGGGAGTTCGCGGGCGCGGTCCCCTGGGTGCATCTGGACATCGCCGGCGTGGAGACGCGCGCGGCCGCCGATGCGCTGGGACCCAAGGGCGCATCTGGATTCGGCGTGCGGTTGCTGGATGCACTGGTGCGGCTGCGCTTCGAGGACGAGGAGCGTTAGGGCGCGCCTGGAGCGAAAGCCGTTCGTAAAGCCACGGATTCCGCCCGATCGGGACCTGCTCTACCCCCCCTTCCCGCCGGACCCCGGGCCGCCGGGCGGAGGATTGCCGCCCGGCGGCGTCGCAGACCCGCAGTCGCCGGTGATCGTGCAGGCCACACGGTTGTAGGCATCGCTGAGCGAGGCGCCGAGCAACTCACCCGCGATGGCGATCAGCAGGACCAACCCGCCGCCCATCACCGCGTATTCGAGAGCCGCCGTGCCGCGGCGGGATATCAGGGTCTTGCGAAGCTTTGGGGCGAAGGCGGGCATGGGGCTGCAGCGGAATAAGGGTAACACCTTCTTAACGAATGACCGGGCTGAGCCACAACCTTTCATTGCTGACGAGATCGTGAAGCTCCCACTGGTTGCTGAAATTCTCAATGATGCGCGTGCGGACGATGGGCTAAATTCAGGGGATGTACTGCTGGTCTCCATCGATCGCGATGGCTTGGCCGCTGATCGTCGCGCCGAAGGGCGAGCATAGGTAGAGCGCCATGTTCGCGATATCGTGCGGTGTGACATAGGTGCGGAGCGAGTTCGCGAGCAGCAGCCGCTCCTGCTCCTCGAAGCCGATGCCGTTCGCCGCTGCCTTGGAGGCGATGACCTGGCGGATGCGCTCCCCGGCGACCGGTCCTGGCAGGATGGTGTTGACGCGGATGCCATCCGCGCCGAGCTCGGCCGCGAGCGACTTGGTCAGCCCGACGACGCCCCACTTCGCCGCAGAGTAGGGCGTGCGCAGCGCGTAGCCGAATCGTCCCGCGGCCGAGGAGAGATTGACGATCGAGGCGCGCGGCGAGGTGCGCAGCAGCGGCACGGCGCGCCGTGCGCAATGGAACATGGACTGCAGATCGATGCGCAGGACACGATCGATCTCCTCGGGCGTGATCTCCTCGATCCGCTTGGTGGGGCCGGCGATGCCAGCGTTGTTCACCAGCACGTCGAGGCCGCCCAGGGCCGCCGCGGCGGCATCCACGAAGGTTTCGGCCTGGGTGGCAGCGCCCATGTCGGCGCGCATCTTCGGATGCGGGCAGCCGGCCAGCGCCGCATCGTCAATGTCGCAGACGAAGACGCGGGCGCCATTGGCGGCGAAGCCATCGGCCATGACGCGGCCGATACCGCCGGCGCCGGCGGAGATGGCGACGCGGAGGCCGGAGAGGTCAAGCGGGAGATGGGTGGTGGCGCCGGGCATGAGAGGTCTCCTTGTTGATGGGTGGGAGGACGCTGTCCTCCGACACCCTCCCGCCAAAGGCCGCAAGGCTTTTGGAAACCGGACGGGGGGTCAAGTGAGGAGGCCGTCCCGTTCGGCGGCGCGCAGGCGCTGGCGGCGTGGTGCGCGGCCATGGGTGCGGGTCATGTTGGTGGAGGCCCGGGTCTCGTCGATGAAGACCAGGCGGGCGGGGTCCATGCCTGCCTGGCTTGCGGCCCAGTCCAACCGCCGGATCAGGACATCGGGGCGATCCTGCTCGGCGGCGTGCGTGGTCTTTTTTGCGCGTGATCTGGTGGCGCACGAGGAAGCGCTGCACGGCGCCGTAGCCGAAGCGCTGCGGGACTGTCGGGAATTCTGTGTGTGACCGGTCGGTTGAACGACACGGTCAGGCCATGGCCTTGGTGAAGCGTTCGCCGAACAGGACGGCGAACTGGGCCTTGGCGATGGACCACTCACGAGGCGGCATGGTCCAATCCTTCTCGGTCCTGTTCAAGACC
>JAYRQX010000910.1:0-3171 GCA_041910415.1 Acetobacteraceae bacterium
CGCCGCGCCGCGGCCTCGGCGAAGCCCGGCACGCCCCACAGCACCGTCAGCGGCCGGTGGATCGCGCCGCCATGCAGCACGCGGAGCACGCTCTCCGGCCCGACGCCGAGGCTGCGGCGCAGCGCATCGGGTTCGGCGAGCGCCTCCCCCGCCTCTCCCAGCGCGACGGCCAGCAGATCCGCGAACGCTCCGTCCCGGCGCAGGGCCGCGATGTCGGCATAGGCGAAGATCGGGCGCAGCGCGGCGGAATCGACGGGCTGCGGCAGCAGCCGCACGGCCTGTTCCAGCCCGTCCCAGGCCCGGCCCGCGCCCGTGGCGCCGAGCAGCAGCGCGGCGGCGAGAAGCAGCGGGCGGAGGCGGCGCGTCATGGGGGCGTGCCCTGGGCGATCAGTCCTGCGGCGCGGCCTGGCGTTCGTAGTGGCGGTAGTAGCGGTCCGTCACCAGATCGGACTTCACCACCACGGCAACGTCGGTGCAGTTGAACTGCGTGTCCACCACCGCCCCGTCGCCGACGAAGCCGCCGAGCCGCAGATAGCCCTTGATCAGCGGCGGCAGCGCGGCGAGCGCCGCCTTGGTGTCCACCGCCGCCGGGTCCTTCCGCCGCATCTCGACATAGCGCCCCGGCAGCGCGCGCGGGCGGATCGCCTCCGGCGCCAGGTGGGTCGTCGCGAGATAGGTCAGCGGATCCGCGAGTTCCTCGAGATCCGTCCCGTGGAAGGACGCGCAGCCGAACATCAGCTGCACGTCGTGGCGGAACACATAGGCCGCGATGCCGCGCCAGAGCAGCTGCAGCGTGCCGCGCGTGCGGTACTCCGCATCCACGCAGGACCGGCCGAGCTCCAGCACGTTGCCGGGGAAGGCGAGCAGCCGGGACACGTCGTACTCGCCCTCGGAATAGAAGCGGCCGAGCTTCGCCGCGGCGGGGCGGCGGATCAGGCGATAGGTGCCAACCACCGCTTCGGGGCCTTCGCCCTTGTTGTGGTCGAGCACGAGCAGGTGGTCCGCGACGGCATCGAAATCATCACGGTCGCGCTGGGTGCGCGCCGTCTCGGCATCGGGCTGCGCCCCCATCTCGGCGTAGAAGACGCGCCAGCGCAGCGCCAGGGCGGCATCCAGTTCCCCGGCGCTCCGCGCCAGGCGCACGCCGAGCCTGCCGGCCCGCACCTCCTCGAAGGCGCGGGCCTCGGCATCGGAGGTCACGCCGCGACGCCCTTGCGCCGGCGCGGGGCATCGGCCGGCGCCGGTTCGGGCGCCTTGCGGCCGAAGAGTTCGAGCCGGTGGCCGACGAGGACGAAGCCGAGCCGGGCCGCGATGGCACGCGCCAGCGTTTCATGCGCCTCGTCCGAGAATTCGATGACCGTGCCGCTGTCCACGTCGATCAGGTGGTGATGGTGCCCCCGGTCCGTCGGGTCGTAGCGGGCGCGGCCGCCGCCGAAGTCGCGGCGTTCCAGGATGCCCTTTTCCTCCAGCAGCCGGACGGTGCGGTAGACCGTTGCGATGGAGACGCGCGCATCGAGGGCGAGCGCCCGGCGATAGACTTCCTCGACATCGGGATGGTCGTCCGCCTCGCTCAGCACGCGCGCGATCAGCCGGCGCTGGCCTGTCATCTTCAGGCCGCGCTCGATGCAGAGCCGCTCGATGCGGGACGGGTCGGGGCGGTGATCCATGGTGCTGGCGGCGTATTCCCGGGGCGGCGTGGACGCGGACCATACAGCCGTCCAGCGCCCGCTGCCATGCCCGGCAGCGGGCCGGGGGCGCCGCGCCGGTTCCGCTACTCGGCCTTGTCCGTCCTGGCGCCGCCGCGGGCCTTGGCCGGGCGGCCGCCGCGCGGGCCGGCGCCCTGCCAGATCTTCTTGGCCAGCGAGGAGCGGTGCTTGGCGTAGTTGGGCGCAACCATCGGATACTCCGCCCCGAGCCCCCAGCGTTCCCGATATTGTTCGGGCGTGAGGTTGTAGGCGGTCTTGAGATGCCGCTTCAGCATCTTCAGCTTCTTCCCGTCCTCGAGACAGATGATGTACTCGGGGGTGATGGATTTCTTGACCGGCACGGCAGGCTGCGGCTTCTCGGCCGGCGCGGGGGCGGGGCCGCTGACGCCGGCCAAGGTGCGGTAGACCTGCTGGATCAGCGCGGGCAGATCCTGCGCCGGCACGGGGTTGTGCGACACATGGGCCGCCACGATCTGGGCCGTCAGGCCGAGGATGTCCCCGCTGCCGCTGGTGTCGGTCATGCCTTGTTTCTCTCCAGAACGGTGTCTTCCCTTAGCGCCGGTGCAATCGGTATCGCAACCCGGTGTGAAGAATGAGGAAAAACGCGCGGCGATGAATGAAGAAGAGACGCCATCGTCTGATCAGGAGCTGGATATCACGCGCGAGGTCTGCCCGATGACCTTCGTGCGCACCCGCCTGGCGCTGGATCGCATGGCGGCGGGGCAGGTGCTGAAGGTGCGGCTCACGGGCGAGGAACCGCGCGCCAATGTCCCGCGCACGGCGGCCGAGCAGGGCCATGCCGTGCTGGCGCGGCGCGAGGAGGGGGAGGCGCTGCTGCTCTGGATCCGCAAGGGCGGGTAGCGAACCACATCGGCGGCACCAGGCTGTGATACCGGATCTCATTGATTGGAACCTGCGGCCGGCGAAGCTGGCCGAGCGGCCGAATGGCCGCCGCCGGTGGTCCGGCGAGCCAAGCAAACCGGAGGTTTGCGCGTCATGCGGAACGCATGCCTGCGGCATGACGCGCATGAGGGTCGGCAAAGATAAATACCAACGGTCGAAGCATGCGACCGTTGGTACGAGGTCAGCCGAGCATCAGGCGCAGCACGAGCGCCGCGCTGCCGTCGTGGTAGTAGCGCGGCCGGCGCCCGACCTCTTCGGCGCCCAGCGCGGCATAGAGCGCGCGGGCAGCCTCGTTCGCCTCGGACACCTCCAGGAACAGGGCGGCGGCGCCGCGCGACGCGGCCTCGGCCATGGCCGAGCACATCAGCGCGCGGGCGTGGCCATGACGGCGGGCTTCGGGAAGCACGGCGAGGGTGAGGATCTCCGCCTCGTCCGCCGCCACGCGGACGAGGACGAAGCCCGCCGGCTCGCCCTCCTGCTCCGCCAGCAGGCCGAAGCTGCCGGGCAGCGCGAGCATGGTGCCGATCGCGACCTCGCCCCAGCGTTCGGCGGGGTGGAAGGC
>JAYRQX010000911.1:0-1543 GCA_041910415.1 Acetobacteraceae bacterium
CGGCCGTCGGTCGAGGTCATCACCGGCACGATCAAGGCGAAGTTCCCGCCCCGCATCAGCTTCCCGGTCACGTCCAAGAGCGACAGCCGGACGATCCTGGGCGAGCAGGGCGCGGAGCAGCTGCTGGGCCAGGGCGACATGCTCTACATGGCCGGCGGCGGGCGCGTGATGCGCGTGCACGGCCCCTTCGTGACGGACACCGAGGTGGAGCGCGTGGTCGAGCACCTGCGCGGCCAGGGCGAGCCCGCCTATGTCGAGGAAGTGACGGAGACCGAGGAGGAGGCCGAGGGTTTCGCGAGCGGCATCCTCGGCGGCAACACGGATGGCGAGGCGTCGCTGTACGACCAGGCCGTCGCGCTGGTGACGCGCGAAGGCAAGGCGTCCACGAGCTTCGTCCAGCGGCATCTGAACATCGGCTACAACCGTGCGGCCAAGCTGATCGAGCAGATGGAGAAGGACGGCGTGGTCGGCCCGGCGAACCATGTGGGCAAGCGCGAGGTGCTGGCGCCCCGGCGCGGGGAGGATTGAGGCGCCGACGCCCGCAGGATGCGAAGATGATCCCACGCCGCGGTTGACCCGCGCCGCGCCCGACGCCAACTCTGCGCGCGCCGGATACCGGAGAGATGACCGCCATGCGCACCACTGCCGCCCTCGCCCTCGCCGCCACGCTGCTCGCCGCGCCGGCCCTTGCCCAGGACCGCCCGCCGCTTTTCCCGACGCGCGACGTCTCCGTCGCCTACCGCATCGCGGGCGGCCCGCAGCCGGGCGGGGAGATGACGATGTCCTGGCTCACCAACGGCCAGATGATGCGCGTGGACATGCCGGGCGGCCTTGGCTTCATGGTGGCCGACCAGCGGAACAACCGCGGCTTCATGGTGATGGACGCGCAGCGGATGATCATGGACATCCCGATGGAACAGGCCGCCGGGCAGCAGCAGGCGATGCGCAACGCCCGCTTCACCCGCCAGGGCAGCGACACCGTGGCCGGCCTGCCCTGCACGGTCTGGCGCTTCGATTCCGGCCAGCAGAACGGCACCGCCTGCATCACCGCCGATGGCGTGATGCTGCGGTCGCAGACCAGCATCGGCAGCAACCAGATCACGATGGAAGCCACGCGCGTGGATTTCGCGGCGCAGAACCTGGCGCGTTTCCAGCGCCCGCAGGGCTACCAGAGCATGCAGGCGCCGCAGATGCCGCCCCCCGGCGCCATGCCGCCGCCTGGCGCCGGCCTGCCGCCCAAGCCGAACTGATGATAGCCGCGGCCGAATGTTTCGACCGCTGGTATTCATCTTTGCAAACCCTCAAGCGCCGGGCGCAAACCTCCGGTTTGCTTGGCTCGCCGCACCCGCGGCGGATCAGCTTCGCTGACCTCAGGTCCGGACTTAATGAGCCGCGTATGACAGGGCCCCGGCGCCGCGCCCTCCCCTGCCCCGCGCATCCGGTGGACCTGATCGGCGCGCGGGGGCTTCCGCCGGCGCGCCGGCTGGGCCACATGCAGGCACCATGAAACGTCGCCCGCTCGTCCTCTCCCCCTGGCTGCTGC
>JAYRQX010000912.1:0-5476 GCA_041910415.1 Acetobacteraceae bacterium
CCCTTCGCCGGCTACTGGGAATACCTGATGGAGGACGCGCTCTTCACCGCGCCCGCGCATCCGTCCTGGGGCGGCGCCGCGCTGATCGGGGATGACGGCAAGCTGCTCGGCGTGGGCTCGCTGATCCTGCAGCAGGGGCAGGACGGACGGCGGCTCGACATCAACATGGTGGTGCCGATCCACAGGCTGCGGCCGATCCTGAACGACCTGCTGACCACCGGCGGCCGCAGCGATCCGCCGCGACCCTGGCTCGGTCTCTATGCGACGGAGGATGACGAGGGCGTGGCGGTGGCCTCGCTGGCGCCGGGCGGCCCGGCCGAGGAATCGGGGTTGCAGCCCGGCGACCGCATCCTCTCGGTGGGCGAGGAGACGGCCGAGGATCTGGCGGCGCTGTGGCGCGCGATCTGGCAGGCCGGGCCCGCCGGCGCCACCGTGCGCATGCGGGTCGCGCGCGGCAAGGCGGAGCGCGACGTCACGATCCGCTCCGCCGACCGCGCGGCATTCCTGAAGGCGCCCCGGCTGCATTGAGGACCAGGCCATGACCGCGACGCCCTACATCCTCGTGCCGCCGGGTGCCGGGGAGGCGCATTGGCAGCCGCAGCCCGCCAATGGCTGGATCGAGGTCTTTTCCACACCCGGCATGCCCGGTGCGCCGCCGGGCTGCTCGGCCGGCCTGCAAACCCTGCCGCCCCTTGGAAAGATCCGGGAGCACGCCCATCCCGCGCAGACGGAACTCTTCTGGTTCGTCGAGGGCGAGGCGCTGGCGCGGCTGGACTGCACGGTCCGGCGCGTCCGCAAGGGCAGTTTCCTGGCCTGCCCGCCGCATGTGCGCCACGGCTTCATCAATGACGGTGCCGGCCCGATGACCTTCCTGTGGGTCCTGCTGCCGGCGGGTCTCGAAGATTTCTTCCGGGCCATCGGCAAGCCGAAGGCGGCGCCGGGCGAGGATCCGACGCCCTATCCGCGGCCGACCGATGTCGGGGCGATCGAACTTGCCACGGTGTTCGAGACGCTCGATCCCCCACCGCCCGAGCCCTGGGACCCCGCGCCGATCACCGATCCGGCCGTGCTCCAGGCGCTGCGGCGCGAGGCCATGTGAGCGCCGCCGCCTGCCGACGGACGCAGGCCGCCACGGCTGGTTCCGCGCGCGCGACCGATCGTCGCGCCTGGCTGGAAGCTGACGATGCGCCGAAGCGATCCGGTCCCCCCCTGGGAAGCGCAGGCTTGCCCCCGAGCGGACGCTCCCCCGCAGCCGGAGGAGAGGGCTTCAGGACTTTCCGGCGTAGCTCTTCGACATGCCTTCGGCCGGATCGGCCTGAGGCCCATACGGCATGATCGGATAGCGCAGCCCGGCCTTGGAGAGCCCGATCAGCCCATCGACCGTGCGCTGCAGGTCCTCGGGCGGCATGGCCATCAGCATCTCGTCATCCGCGACGCCGCCATAGCGCCGTTCGGCGAAGCAGGGCAGCGAGAGGCAGACCGTGCGGTCGCGCAGCGCCCGGCCCCAGCTGTCCGCGCAGGCGCTCTCGCCCGTGATCGAGAAGTCGTAGCGTTTGTAGTTCCGCCACTGCAGCCCGTTGATCGTGAGGATCATCTGCGCGGGGTTGCCGTAGAAGAGGCAGATATCCGGCGGATCGAGCCGCGCCGAGCGGAGCGGCGAGACGACGAGGCCCGCATACCTGGCCGGCACGCGCGGCATCTGCGCCTGATGCGCGGCGGAGGCCTCGCGGTTCTGGAACCACACCCCTTCCATCTTGCGGCCTGAAAGATAGAGATCCGACGGCTCGTTCAGCCCGATCACGCCGCCACAATTGGACAGCTCCGGCACGTTGTCCGTGGTGATGCCGAGCGTGAAGCCGGCGATGCGCGCATGGGTGACGAGCTGGCAGGTGGAGTAGCGCCTGCCCTCGTTGGGACGGCGCAGGCCGGGGACCTTCTCCATCTCCTCGCGGCTTCCGAACAGCTTCATGCCGATCGGCAGGGTGCGCAGCTTCAGCAACTCGGACAGTTGCGTGCCGAGGGCGGCGACGGCCTTGGCGTCAAGCGCCTTCGGCTCGGCAGTGGGGGCGTCGTTCATGGCATTCCTCCTGTGCCGCCGATCATGCGCCGGCGACGGCTTGCCCGCCAAGCCGGGCGTCGCCCGATTGACGCGATGAACCACCCTGGCCAGCATCGCGCCCGAACGAAATCCGCAGCCGGAGTGGCCCGCCTTGTCCTTCGACCTGATCATCCGCAATGCCCGCCTGCCCGATGCCGCCGGGACGACCGACACCGGCATCAGGGATGGCCGCTTCGCGGCCATCGAAGCGGGATTGCAGGGTGAGGCGCGGGAGGTGATCGACGCCGGCGGGCGGCTGGTCAGCCCGGGCTTCGTCGAGACCCACATCCACCTCGACAAGACCTGCAGCATCGACCGTTGCGCCTGCGAGACCGCGCGCTTCCCGCATCGCGCCATGGAGCGCACCAGTGCCATCAAGAACACCTTCACCGTCGAGGACGTGAATGCCCGCGCCCGGCGCACGCTGGAGAAGTGCATCGGCCACGGCGCCACGCTGATGCGCACTCATGTGGAGGTGGACCCGCTGGTGGGGCTGCGCGGCTTCGAGGGCGTGAAGGCGCTGATCGAGCCCTACAGCTGGGCCATCGACATCGAGATCTGCGTCATGCCGCAGGAAGGCATGCTCAACAATCCCGGCACCGAGGAGCTGATGATCGCGGCGCTGAAGAACGGGGCGCGCGTGATCGGGGCCGCGCCCAACTACGACAGCGACCGCGCCGGACAGATTCGCCGTGTCTTCGAGATCGCCCGCGATTTCGACGTGGACATCGACATGCATCTCGACAGCGGGTCATCCGCTGCCGAGCTGGATACGCTGCTGGTCTGCGAGCTCACGGAGCAGTACGGCTATGGCGGCCGCGTCGCGATCGGGCATGTGACCAAGATCACGACCATGCCGGCCGAGGGATTCGCGAGCGTCGCCAAGCGCATGGCCGATGCCGGCGTGTCGCTGACCGTGCTGCCCTCGACGGACCTCTATCTGGGCGGGCGGGAGAAGGACCATCGCATCGAGCGCAGCGTGGTGGATGCGAACCGGCTGGTGCGGATGGGCGTGAACTGCTCGATCAGCTCGAACAACATCCTCAACGCCTTCACGCCGCTCGGCGATGGGCAGCTGATCCGGCAGGCGAATCTCTACGCCAATGTCGTGCAGCAGGCGATGCCGGATGCGCTCCGCGACACCTGGTCCATGTTCACGACCCGCTCGGCGCAGCTGATGCGGCGGCGCGACTACGGCATTGCGGTCGGCAATCCCGCCGACTGCGTCGTGGTGGATGCTCCCTCCACCGTGGACGCGATCCGCGAGATCGCGCCCACGCTGATGGGCTTCAAGCGCGGCCGGCGCAGCTTCACGCGCCAGCCGGTCGTGCTGCACCGGCCCGCATGATCAGGCCGGCACTGCCGCCTGGGCCGCGAGGGCCGCGAAGGGGCAGCCTCCGCTGCGGCGGTTGCGCCTGACTTCCGTGGAATAGCGCCCCTGGGTCGCCGGCGGATTGACGGACGGTTCGACGAAGGTGCGCCGGTAGGCATCCCAATCGGCTTCCTGCCACTCGTCCAGCGCATCGACCACCGCGGCGGAGTTCAGGATGGAATCCTGGTAGGCCGCCTGCGGAATCGGCTGCGCCTGCAGGAGCGGCCAGTCGCCTGAGATCGCGACCGGCGTGTCGGTGCGCGTCAGGCGGATATTCGTGAAGACCGGCAGGAACCAGCGATCGGTCTCGATCACGCCTTCATAGGGCTCGAAGCCGCTCTGCCGCGGCAGGTTGGCGGGGGAGCGCAGCAGCAGCGACCAGCCCGGCGCCGTGCGCGCCATCAGCCCGGTCCAGACCTGCACCACACCGGGCTCCTGGATGGCGGTCAGGAAGGGGGGCGAATAGCCCTGCATGTCCTCGGGCGCCCGCGAGTCGAAGAGGCCCGCGAATTCCGGGAACTGCGCGGCACCGAGCGGCAGCCAGTCATCCAGCGCGTCCATGGTCCAGCGCACATCGATGCCGTCCCAGACCAGGCTGAACTCGAGCGGCGCGAAGATGTGCCAGCCGAAGCCCGACGCCGTGGTGACGGCATCGCAGTAGCGGTAGGCGCGGGTCGGAAGGATGCCCATGCCGGAGCGGTCCGCCCTCTCGGGCTTCGGCACGCTCGGGATGATGCGGTGGAAACGGACGATCGGATCGGCCATGGGGGGTGACCTCTCACGCAAGGGTTGTTCGGACGGTGGCGCGGGGAGGGGGATCCCCGCGCCCGCGAAACGTCAGGCCGGACGGCGCTTCATGCCTGCGCCGACGCGCACTTTGCCGCTGTCCTTCACCGAGGCCGGCGCGTCCTTCGAGGCGGCCGCCCGCTTCATGCCGGCGCCGATCCGCACCTTGCCGCTGTCCTTCACCGAGTCCTTCGAGATGGTCGTCATGGGGAGATCCCTTTTTGTGGATGGTCGGAACCCTGGGTTGCTCAGGGCGAAAAATGATTAACCGGTAAAGACGAACAAATCAAGAACAAATTTCGATTCTTATCCTGGGGTGTCATCATTTCGGGAGGGGCTCTTCATCCGCGCGGCTGTTTTTCGTTATCTGGATTCGCGCGAGGAGCGCCGGAATCGGTGCGCTACATCTGTTGATCGATATTTCCAGGATCGATCATCAACCGAAAGGTGGATTCTTCGCGAAAAAATCGTAAATTGCTCGCATGGAGAGTCCGATCTCATCCACCGCCGCATTGCCCCTGCCGAGCGAGATCAGCCTCGACGCGCCGAAGGCCTCGTCGCTGCGGCTGCGGCTCACCCTGATGGGGCCGATGGATGCCTGGAGCCTGACGGGCGAGCGCCTTCTCCCGCGCAGCCGCAAGGCGCGCGCGCTCCTCGCCATCCTGGCGATGGAGGCGCCGAATGCGGTGCTGCGCGGACGTCTCGCGGATATCCTCTGGAGCAGGCGCGGCGACGAGCAGGCCCGTGGCTCCCTGCGCCAGGCGCTGCATGAGTTGCAGGACACGCTCCGCCCGGCCGGGGTGCCGCTGATCCGTTCAACCCGTGAATCCGTGCTGCTTCTCGCCGATCATGTCTGGGTCGATGCCACGGCCATCCTCCATGCGGCGCGCGATCGACCGGAGCATCTCGCGCTGTTGAATGCCGAGCTGCTGAGCGACCTCGAGGGGGTCGATGCCGCCTTCGACGACTGGCTGGGCGACAAGCGGCGCAGCCTTCGCGACTCCGCGCTGCAGATCGCGCTCGAAGATCTGGCGTCCGCGCCGACCAATGCCGCGCGGACCGAGGCGGCACGACGGGCGCTTGCCATCGACGAGACGCAGGAAGGCGCCTGGCGCGCGCTCATCCGTGCCGAATCCGACCGTGGCGACCGCGCCGCGGCCCTGGCGGCGTGGGATCAATGCCAGAAGGTCTTTGCGGCCCGCTTTCGTGCGGCCCCCTCG
>JAYRQX010000913.1:0-3877 GCA_041910415.1 Acetobacteraceae bacterium
CCTGGCGGCGGGCGCGGCGGGGCTGGCGGTCTCCGGCATCCTGCGGCCGCGGGAGGCACGGGCGACCACGGCGCTGAACGTCGTGCTGGAATCCGAGGCGACGATCCTCGATCCCCATTTCATCACCGCCGCGATCACGCGCACCTTCGGCCTGCATGTCTTCGACATGCTCTTCGCCATGGATGGCCAAGGTGCCATCCGCCCGCAGATGGTGGAGGCCCATGAGGTCTCCGCGGACCGGCTGCGCTGGGATTTCCAGCTGCGCGAGGGGCTGAAATGGCATGACGGCACGCCGGTGACGGCGGCCGACTGCGTGGCCTCGCTCAACCGCTGGATGCCACGCGATGCGCTGGGGCGGATGCTGCGCGCCGCGCATGAGCGGATGGAGGCGCGAGATGCGCGGCGCTTCAGCATCGCGCTGAAGGAACCTTTTCCACTCATGCTGGAAGTGCTGGGCAAGCCGAACGCGCCCCTGCCGGTCATGATGCCGGAGCGGCTTGCGCGCACGCCGGGCGACCAGCGCATCACCGATCCGGTGGGCTCCGGCCCCTTCCGCTTCCGCGCCGACCAGTGGCGCCCCGGCAGCGTCATGCTGCTGGAGCGCAACCCCGACTACGTCCCCCGCCGCGAGGCGCCGGACTTCCTCGCCGGCGGCAAGGAGGTGAAGATCGACCAGCTTTTCCTGCGCGTGATGCCCGACCAGGCGACGGGCGCGACCGCGCTGATGGCCGGCGAGATCGACTACCAGCAATACCTGCCCTTCGACCTGCTGGGGCGGCTGGAACGCGCGCGCGGCGTGCGGCTGATGAGCTTCGGTGGTGTGCAGCAATTCCAGGGTAATTTCCGCCTGAACCACGCGGCCCCGCCCTTCGACGATCCGGAGGTGCGGCGCGTGCTGTGGAAGCTGATCGACCAGGATGCGGTGCTGACGGCGATCGGCATCCCGCCGGCGCATCGCGCGCCCACCTGCCATTCCTTCTGGATGTGCGACGCGCCGCTCAGCACCGATGCGGGCGCCGCCGGCGCGGGGCTGAACATCGAGGCGGCACGGCAGGCGCTCCGCGCGACGGGCTATCGCGGCCAGCCCGTCGTGATCCTGGAAGTCGCGGGCTCCATCAGCCAGACGGCGGCGATGGTGCTGGCGCAGAACATGCGCGCCGTGGGCTTCACCGTGGACGAGCAGGTGATGGACTGGGGCACGGTGCTGGCGCGCCGGGTGCGGCGCGACGGGTGGTCCATGTTCTCGGTCTACTCGAACGGGACCGACATGTTCTCGCCGCTGATCCATTTCTACGTGGCATCCACCTGCGCGGACTTCCCGGGCTGGTCCTGCGACACCGCCGTGCCGCCCATGCTGCAGGCCTTCGCGCGGGCCGAGGACCAGGCGACGCGTCGCCGCATGGCGTCCGAGATCCAGGAAGCGATGTACCGGCTGACGCCCAATGTCATGTGGGGCCAGTTCTCGATCCCCGCGGGCTACCGGACGAACCTGACGAACATGATCCAGTCCGCCTACCCGATGTTCTGGCAGGTGGAGCGGCGCTGACGCGGCGCCCGCCTGCGCCTAGCCGACGATCGCGCGCCGCGGCGTGGCGGTCGTCTCGCGCGTCGCGCCCTCCGCGATCTCGCGCAGCTGCACGTCGTAGCCCCAGAGATCGGCAAGGTGCTGCAGCACCATCCGGGCGTCTTCCACGGCCAGCAACTGGCCATGCAGGACGCGGTGTTCCAGCAGCAGCCGCCGGTCGCCGGCGAGATCCACATCGACGATCTGGATGTCGGGGTCCTGCTGGCTGATGTCGTACTGCTGCGCCAGGGCGCGCCGGACGCGGCGGTAGCCGCGCTCATCGTGAATGGCGGCGACCGAGAGATGGTCCTGCATGTCGTCGTCGAGCAGGTGGAACAGCGCCATGCGGCGCATGACCCGCGGGCTGAGATACTGGGCGATGAAGCTCTCGTCCCGGAAGTTCGCCCAGGCGTCGCGGAGCGTGCCGCAGGGATCGCCATTGCCTGCGAATTCGGGGAACCATTCGCGGTCCTCCGCCTCGGGCGCCGTGCAGATGCGGGCGATGTCCTCCATCATGGCGTAACCGAGCGCATAGGGGTTGATGCCGCTGTAGCCCGGATGATCGAAGCCCGGCTGGGCCACGACATTCGTGTGGCTGTGGAGGAATTCCAGGTAGTGCCCGTCCGACAGCCGGCCCTGTTCGTGGAGCCGCGTCATGATGCGATGATGGACCCAGGTGGCGCAGCCCTCGTTCATCACCTTGGTCTGCCGCTGCGGATAGAAATACTGCTCGACATTGCGCACGATGCGCAGGATTTCCCGCTGCCAGGGGGCAAGCTTCGGGGCCGTCTTCTCCAGGAAGTACAGGATGTTCTCCTGGGGCAGCTCGAGCAGGGTGCGGCGGCGCGCTTCATCGGCGGGCATCGGCGGTTCGCCGGGGCGCGCCGGCACGGTCCGCCAGAGATCGTTGTAGATCTTCTCCTCGTGCTCGCGCCGCTCGCGCTCGCGCCGCTCCTCGCTGGCGAGGTCGGGCGCGCGGCGGCGGGGGAAGCGGAAGACGCCGTGGGAGGACAGCGCATGCGCCGCGTCCAGGATGCGTTCGACGGCGGCGATGCCGTGGCGTTCCTCGCAGCGCAGGATGTAGCCGCGGGCGAACTCCAGATAGTCGAGGATGCCTGCCGCGTCCGTCCAGGACCTGAACAGATAGTTGTTGCGGAAGAAGTGGTTGTGGCCGAAGGCCGCATGCGCGATCACCAGCGCCTGCATCGTCGCCGTGTTCTCCTCCATCAGGTAGGAGATGCAGGGCGAGGAGTTGATGACGATCTCATAGGCGAGGCCGCGCATGCCGCGCCGGTAGAGCGTCTCATGCGTCGCGAAGTGCTTGCCGAAGCTCCAATGCTTGTAGAACAGCGGCATGCCGTTGGCGGCATAGGCGTCGAGCATCTGTTCGGCCGAGATCACCTCGATCCGGTTGGGGTAGCAGCTGAGGCCGAGCTCGCCGACGGCGATCTCCTCGCAGGCGTCGTGGATGCGGCGCAGCGTGTCGAAATCCCAGTCCGCGCCGGAAAACAGCAGCGGATCGGAAGGCGGGAGCGCGTTCATGGGCCCGCGCCCGCCTCGGCGCCGCGCCGGAACAGGTCGCGGAAGACGGGGTAGATGTCCTTGCGGTGCCGCACGCGGCGCATGGCGAGCGGCCCGTCCTCGGGCTTCAGCGTGCGGTAGGTGCGCCAGAGATCCGTCTCGCGCGGGATGAAGCCGATCGGCCCGTCCTCGCCTTCGCGGCCGACCTCCAGATAGGCGTAGTACTGGCAGAAGGGCAGGATCTGCTCGCGCAGCAGGCGGGCCGTGTATTCGTTGTCCGACGTCGTGTTGTCGCCGTCCGAGGCCTGCGCGACGTAGATGTTCCAATCCGCCGGGCTGTAGCGCGCCGTCATGACGCGCCGCATTTCCTCGATCGCGGTGGACACCACCGTCCCGCCCGTCTCCGGGCTGTGGAAGAAGGTGTCCTCGTCCACCTCGGCCGCTTCGTGCGTGTGGCGGATGAAGACGATCTCCACATGCTTGTAGCGGCGCGACAGGAAGACATGGAGCAGCAGGTAGAAGCGCTTCGCCAGGTCCTTCATCGCTTCGGTCATCGAGCCCGACACGTCCATCAGGCAGAACATCACGGCCTGCGCGATCGGGCGCGGATAGGGCTCGAAGGTGCGGTAGCGGACATCGAGCGGGTCGATGTAGGGAATGCGAACCGTGCGCGCGCGCACCTCCAGCAGGCGGCGTCGCAGCGCCTCCGCCTCCACCGGGTCGCCCTCCGGCCCCTCCGCGCGGCGCAACGCCTCCTCGAGGTCGAGGATCTCCTGGCTCTTGGGCCGCCGC
>JAYRQX010000914.1:0-4031 GCA_041910415.1 Acetobacteraceae bacterium
TCACGGAGCAGCATGTGCCGGCCCTCCGCGTAGTAGCCGAAGCGACGCCGGCCATCGGCGGGCATGGTGCGGAGCGCGGCATGCGTCGCATCCTGCGGCACGATCCTGTCACGGGCGCCATAGAGCACCAGCACCGGCAAGGCGCGGCCGGCGCGCGGGGCGCCCAGCCGCGGTGTCGCCGCGATCGCCGCGTCCATCAGGTCGAACAGGCCGGAGACCGCGTCCACGCGGGTCGGGCCGATGATCAGCGGGTCGCGCGACCATCGGTACCAGGCGGAATAGTTGTTGGTGGGCTGGAATCCCGGCGGGGCGGAGGTCGAGACCGCCACGACGGGCACCGTCCGCACCGCGAAATCCAGCATGGCGCGCCCGACCGGGGGCAGGCTGGCGCGGCCGAACAGGGCCGGGGAGAGCAGGATGATGCCCTGGACCGGCGGCGGATCACGGCCGGTCTCCGCCAGGATCAGCACCGCCCCGCCCATGCTTTCGCCCATCAGGAAGATCGGCACGCCGGGGTGGCGGGCGGCGATCAGGCGCACGGCGGCGGTGGCGTCGGCGGCGAGCGTCGCGCCGCCGGCCCATATGCCGCGATGGGGCGCCCGGCCGAAGCCCCGCTGGTCATAGGCATAGAGGGCGACGCCGCCGGCCGCGAACTCCGGCGCCGCGTCGGCGACGAAGGAGCGCGAATATTCGTTGAAGCCGTGCAGCGCGACGATGACGGCGCGTGGCGGCCCCTGGGGCAGCCAGGCGTGCAGCGGCAGGCGGACCCCGTCGGCCATGACGAGCGCATCATTGGCAAGGGTCGGCTCGCCGCGCGGCGGCCCCATGGGGATGACCACGGGCGTGCAGGCGGCGGTCGCCATCCCCAGGGCGCCCAGCAACAGCGCTCGCCGCCCTGGCGGACGGTTGGCGACACCCCCGGCCCGGGTCTCGTCCTTGCGCATTCCCGCTGGCAATTACCCGTCCGGGCGAGGCTGGTCCACACCGGTCTGCGCGACTATGGTGCCGCCCCCGGGAGCGGGCCTGGCCCGCCGGAAGACCGATGAGGAGCGCCGATGCGCGACCAGCAGATGACCGGCTACGCGCCGAGGCGCACGGAAGGCGTCACCCCCGAGCAGCGCGTGGAGGTGCGGCACCGCGCCGTGCCCTGCGACGGCGAGGTCGCCGGCGCGCTCGGCCATCCGCGCGTCTGGCTCCGCATCACGGACCACGAGGTGACATGCCCCTATTGCTCGATCACCTATGTCCTCGCGGACGGCGCGGGTGACGACCACGGGCACTGACGCGCCGCCCGAGGCCGGGCGGGCGCGCGGGACCGCCTTGGCCGAGGCGACCGCCGCGGGCGAGGCGCTGCCGGAGACCGGGGCGGGCGAGAAGCACCTGATCCTGGTGGATGGGTCGGGCTACATTTTCCGTGCGTTCCATGCCCTGCCGCCGATGACGAACCCGGCGGGCGTGCCGGTGAACGCCGTCTTCGGCTTCACCCAGATGGTCAGCCAGTTCCTGCTGAAGCACGCGGCGAGCCATATCGCGGTGGTCTTCGACACGGCGCGCCAGACCTTCCGCAACGATTTCTACCCGGAGTACAAGGCCCACCGTCCAGAACCGCCGGAGGAGCTGATTCCGCAATTCGCGCTGATCCGCGAGGCAACGGACGCGCTGGGCATCGCGCGCATCGAGCAGGACGGGTTCGAGGCGGACGACATGATCGCCGCCTATGCCAAGGCTTTCGTTCGTGAAGGCGGCCACGTCACCATCGTCTCCTCCGACAAGGATCTGATGCAGCTGGTGCGGAACGAGGTGCAGCTGCTCGATCCCATCAAGCAGAAGCCCATACGCGCGCCCGAGGTGTTTGAGCGCTTCGGCGTGCCGCCGGAGAAGGTGATCGAGGTCCAGGCGCTGGCCGGCGACCCCACGGACAATGTGCCGGGGGTGCCGGGCATCGGGGTTAAGACCGCCGCGCAACTGATCACCGAATATGGGGATCTGGAGACGCTGCTGGCGCGTGCCGGCGAGATCAGGCAGCCGAAGCGGCGCGAGACACTCATCGAAAATGCGGAGAAGGCGCGCATCTCCAAGCGCCTGGTGACGCTGGACGAGAACGCGCCGCTGACCGCACCGATCGATTCGCTGGTTGCCAAGGCGGCGGATGGGCGGCTGGAGCAATTCCTCCGCACCCAGGGTTTCCGCTCCATCCTGGCGCGCATGGGCTTTACCGACGGCGCGAATGCCGAGCATGCGCGCCGGACGCTGGCGATGGCGGATGCCCCGCGCCGCGACACGCCGGCCGCCGAGCCCGCGCAGGATCTGAGCGCGCCCTTCACGGGCTATGAAACGGTGACGACGCTGGATGCGCTGCACCGCTGGATCACGGAAGCGCAAGCCGCGGGCGTGGTCGGGCTGGATACCGAGACCGACAGCCTGGATGCGCGGCATGCGGTGCTGGTGGGCGTCTCGCTCGCGACCGCGCCGGGGCGTGCCTGCTACATCCCGCTGCGCCATGGCGAGACGGATGGCACCGCCGACATGCTTGCCGCGCCGAAGCCGGAGCAGATCGCGCCCGAGGCCGCGATGGCGGCACTGAAGCCGCTGCTGGAAGACCCCGCGGTGATGAAGGTTCTGCAGCACGCGAAATACGACCTCGCCGTGCTGGCGCGGCCGGAGAATGGCGGCATTCTCGTCGCCCCCGTCGATGACACCATGATGATGTCCTATTCGATGGATGCGGGGCGCCACGGGCAGGGCATGGACGAGCTGTCCGTGCGTCACCTCGCCCATAAGCCGATTTCCTTCGACGAGGTGACCGGCACGGGTCGTGCGCGGGTGGCGTTCAGCGCCGTCGCGCTGGACAAGGCGACGGCCTATGCGGCCGAGGATGCCGACGTCACGCTCCGCCTCTGGACGCTGCTGAAGCCGCGGCTCCGCGCGGAGGAAGCGCTGGCGACCTACGAGCTGATCGAGCGGCGCATGATCGGCGTCTTGCAGGCCATGGAAGCCGAAGGCGTGAAGGTGGATGGTGGCGAGCTCGCGCGCATCGGCGCCGACTTCGCGGAACGCCTCGTCGTGCTGGAACGCGACATTCACGGAATCGCCGGCAAGCCCTTCAATGTCGGCTCGCCCAAGCAGCTCGGCGAAATCCTGTTCGACGAGATGAAGCTGCCGGGCGGCAAGAAGGGCAAGACCGGCGCGTACTCCACGGACGCCTCGGTGCTGGAGGATCTCGCCGCGCAGGGCGTCGATCTCGCGCGGCGCGTGCTGGACTGGCGGCAACTCGCCAAGCTGAAATCGACCTATGTCGAGGGCCTCTCCGCCCAGATCGAGACGGATGGCCGCGTCCACACCAGCTACCAGATGGCGGTCGCCAGCACCGGGCGCCTCTCCTCCACCGATCCGAACCTGCAGAACATTCCGATCCGCACCGAGGAAGGCATGCGCATCCGCCGCGCCTTCGTGGCCGAACCCGGCCATGTGCTGATGAGCGCGGATTATTCGCAGATCGAGCTTCGCCTTCTCGCGCATCTCGCCGACGTGCCCACGCTGCGCGAGGCCTTCGAGCGGGGCGAGGACATCCACAGTCGCACGGCGGCCGAAATCTGGCACCTGCCGCCGGGTGGCGTGGACAAGGAAGCGCGCCGCCGCGCCAAGACGATCAATTTCGGCATCATCTACGGCATGTCGGCCTTCGGCCTGGCGGCCCGCCTCGGCATCCCGCCGGGCGAGGGACGCACCATCATCGAGGCCTATTTCGCGCAGTATCCCGGCATCCGGCAGGAGATGGAACGCTGCAAGGAAGAGGCGCGGACGCATGGCTTCGTCCGCACCCCCTTCGGCCGGCGGCTCTGGCTGCCCGATATCGGCGCCAAGGATCCGGTGCGCCGCGCCGGCGCCGAGCGCGCCGCGATCAACGCCCCCTTCCAGGGCGGTGCGGCCGAGATCATCAAGCGCGCCATGGTCCGCCTGCCGCGCGCGCTGGCCGAGGCCGGGCTGGCCGCGCGCCTGCTGCTGCAGGTGCATGACGAGCGGGTCTTCGA
>JAYRQX010000915.1:0-4066 GCA_041910415.1 Acetobacteraceae bacterium
ACCTGCCGGGCTTCGAGAAGCACGGGAAGGACGGGATCACGCTGATCCAGCTCCTCTCCCACCAGGGCGGCTTTCCGGGGGCGGTGGTGCCGGAGGCGTGCTGGACCGATCATGACCTGCTCAGGCGGACGGTCTGCGATTTCCAGTTGGAATGGCAGCCGGGCACGCGCGTGCAGTACCATCCAGCCGCGGCGCACTGGGTCTGCGCGGCGCTGATCGGGGCCGTCACCGGCCAGGATTTTCGACATGTGATCCGCGAGCGGATCATCGCGCCGCTCGGCGTGGGCGAGGAGTTGTTCGTGGGTTTGCCGGCGGAGGAACAGGCCCGCGCGGCGGGGATGTACGACCCCGCGCCGCACGGCCGCGGCTTCACGCCACGCCAGCCCGAGATGTCGCCCGAGCACCGCGCCGCGGGCATTCCCGGCGGCGGCGGCTATGGCAGCGCGCGGGCGATGGCGGCCTTCTACCAGATGCTGGCAGCGGGCGGCACGCTGAACGGCAGGCGCATCCTGTCAACGCGGACCATCGAATACACGACCAGAAATTTCACCGGCGACCGGGTGGACGAGTACACCGGCACGGTGATGCACCGCGGCCTCGGGCCGCATATCCGCGGCACGACGGAGACGATGCGGGGCCTCGGCGCGCTCGCCCATCCCCGCACCTTCGGCCATGGGGGCGTGGGGTCCTCCTATTGCTGGGCGGATCCGGCGAGCGGCGTGTCCTTTGCGTTCTTCAGCAATGCGCGGCTCGACAATGCCGGCGTGCACGACCCGCGGATGGAGGTGCTGA
This sequence comes from Acetobacteraceae bacterium, assembly GCA_041910415.1. Classification (GTDB taxonomy): domain Bacteria; phylum Pseudomonadota; class Alphaproteobacteria; order Acetobacterales; family Acetobacteraceae; genus JAYRQX01. Next base: position 793 of record JAYRQX010000915.1, read on the forward strand.
GCAACATCGTGCACACGGCGATCGGGTAGGGGGGAGTTTTGCCCCCACCCCGACCCTCCCCCGCTTCGCAGGGGAGGGAGCGGCTCCCTCCCCTGTGAGCGAAGCGAAGCGGGGGAGGGCCGGGGCGGGGGCAGTCGCGCCCTCAATCCTCGTAGCTGTAGCGGAAATCGCAGTGGCTCGCGCCCTGCATGATGGTCTGCGTGCGTTCCAGCTTCAGCTTGGGATCGTAGCCCTCGCAGAAGGTGCCGTCGCGCATGCAGGAGAGCAGGTGGCCGATCTCGCCGAGACCCATCTCCCGGTACATCTCGCTGTATTTGCAGCGCACGACGTTGAAGGAATACGTCGTCTCGCTCTGCTCCAGCACCTCGACCGTCAGCGCGCCGCCGACGCGCCACAGGCTGCCGCGTTCGATGAAGGTCTTGAGGTTCGTCTTCCCGTCCACCTTGCGCGCATATTCCTGCGCCTGCTCGATCGAGGATTTGCGAACGCTGTTGGCCACGGTGTCGCGCGCGACCTCTTCGCCATGGCTCGCCTTCAGGATGTCGTAGACATGCTTGAGGATCGCGGCCTCGATCCGGCGCTGCTGGATCATCGGCACCGGCGGCAGGTCTTCGGGGCGTGTCGCGGCTTCGCTCATCGTGCTCTCTCCATGACGGACCCCCATCCTGTCATCCCGGCACGCGTCCGGTCCAGGCGATCGCGGCGCGGGCCAGCGCGTCGATGGTGTCGCAGACCGGGAAGGGCAGGGCCGGCCCCGCCGCGACGCCGAGCGGGATCTCCGTGCAGCCCAGCACGACCGCCTGCGCGCCGCGCGCGATGAGCCCGCGCGCGACCTCGGCCAGCGGCGCATACGCATCGACGACCCGGTTCGCCTTCACCTTCGCGATCGCTGGCGTGACCTGCCGCGCCATCTCGGCCTCCGAGGGCTCGATCACCTGGTAGCCGCGCGCATCCAGCCGCTGCTGGTACAGCTTCATCGCAAGCGTCGCCGCGGTGCCCATCAGCCCGACCTTGCCCGCGGGCACGCCGAGCCGCGCGAGTTCCATCGCCGCCGCATCCACGATGTGCAGGATCGGCAGCGACGTCGCGTCGCGCATCGCCTCATACCAGCCATGGGCGGTGTTGCAGGGAATGACGATCGCGCCGGCGCCCGCGCGCTCCAGCCCCTCGAGGCCGCGCTGCAGCCAGGGCAGCGGGTCCTCGCCGCGGCCGAGCCGGGCCTCCGTGCGGTCGGGCACGCGCGGGTCGGACCAGAGGATGGTCGGGATATGCTCCTGGTCCCGCGCCCCCGGGGTCAGCAGCGTCAGGCGCGTCATGAAGGTCGCGCTGGCCAGGGGCCCCATGCCGCCCAGCACGCCCAGGATCCGGTCGTCGTCGCTCATCCGCATTGACCGCGCCTCCGCTGATGCATTGACCGCGCCTCCGCCGCATGGTCCTGCATCGGAACCTCGCCCGCTCCCTGGCCGTGGCGGGAACGGGAGGCTCGCGGCACCGATGCAGGATCCGATGTGGCTCGCCACGCTCGCGCTGGCAATGGCGGGGACGGGGCTGCTCTCCGGCCTTCTCGCAGGGCTCCTCGGGGTCGGCGGCGGCATCGTCATCGTGCCGCTGCTGTTCAACGTCTTTCCCCTGTTCGGAATCCCCGAGAGCATCCAGATGAAGGTGGCCGTCGCGACCTCGCTCGCGACCATCATTCCCACCTCGATCCAGTCCGCGCGCAAGCACCATGCGAAGGGGGCGATGGACGTGCCCTTCATCCGCAGCATCTGGCCCTCGATGCTGGCCGGCGTGGCGTTCGGCACGCTGCTTGCGGTGCATGTGCGGGGCGAGGGGCTGACGGCGGTCTTCGCCATGGTCGCGATGCTGGTGGCGCTCAACATGGGCTTCACCGCCGTGGACTTCAAAATCACCGAGAGCGTGCCGTCCGGCCCGCCGCGCCAGGCGCTCGGCATCGGCATCGGCTCGGTCAGCGCCATGATGGGGATCGGCGGCGGGACGCTCGGGGTGCCGCTGCTGTCCATGTTCGGCTACCCGATCCGCCAGGCGGTCGCGACGGCCTCGGCTTTCGGGCTGATCATCTCCATCCCGGCCACGATCGGCTTCATCTGGGGCGGGTTGTCCGATCCCCGCGTGCCGCCCTGGTCGCTCGGCTACGTCAACCTGGTCGGCTTCGCGCTGATCGCCCCGTCCTCCATCCTGGCGACCCCGCTTGGCGTGAAGCTCGCGCACAGCATCCCGCCGCTCTGGCTCAAGCGGGCCTTCGCGGTCTTCCTGGCCGCGACGAGCCTGCGCATGTTCTGGTCGCTCTTCACCTAGAAGCGGGCGGCTTCGGCCGCGCATCCATGCCGATGAGCACGCGGGGCAGCGCGAAGGGCAGGACCAGGAAACGGTAGGCGAGCAGCGAGACGAGCGTCGCGCCCGTCACGATCGCCACGATCTTCGCGGTATCGGGGATCGCCAGCGGCAGCAGCCAGGCGCCGATCGCCAGCACGGGCAGGTGGTGCAGCACATAGACTGCCATGGTGGATTCGCCGAGCCAGGTGAGCGCCGGCGTCGCCTCGGGCGGGTTGCGCCCGGCATAGCCGAAGCTGGCGCCGATCGCGCCCCAGGCGCAGAGGCCGACGCCGACGCGCCCGAGATCGGTGTGCCCGGCCAGCATGATGATGAGGTAGCCGAGCACGGCGAGCGCGAGGAACAGCGGTGCATCCTGCCGCAGCCGCCCCTCGAACCCCGGCCAGGACGCCAACCACGCGCCGAGCGCGATGCAGGCGCCATAGAACACAAGACTGCCCCAGTCCTGCACGAGGTTCGGCAGGTTCGGCCAGTAGCCGCCGAAGGCGACCACCAGCAGCGCCAGCACCGGCGCCGGCGCGAAGGCGAGCACCCGGCCCGGCATCTCCATCGAGGGCGGCCTGCGCGCCAGGAACATGAGCAGCGGCAGCAGCAGGATCGAGAGGATGAAGAGGTAGCCGAGGAACCACAGATGCGACCAGGTCAGCAGGTTCAGCCGGCCCCAGTAATAGGTCAGGAAGGTCGGCAGGCCGACCTGCAGCGGTTCGACGAGGCGGAAGCCGCCGACGCCCAGGTTCCGCCCGTGCAGCCGCTCGATGTATTTGATGAAGGGGCCGATCAGCAGCATGCCGGCCAGCAGCGGCAACAGCACCCGCACCGCCCGGTCGCGCAGCTTCACGTTCGTGGCCCGCACGTCGACCATCAGGTTGCTCTTCACCTTCCCGACCTGGACCATGGCGATCGTGGTGAAGACGTTCAGCAC
>JAYRQX010000916.1:0-1517 GCA_041910415.1 Acetobacteraceae bacterium
AAGGAGATCGAGGTCCGCCCGCTGCCGCGTGAGCAGGCGCCGCGCACGCCCTCGCCGGCCGGCTCGCCGCGGCGCGCGCGCAAGGTGGCCGCCCTCGTGCTCGCCGCCGGCCGGTCGCGGCGGATGGCGCCGCTCAACAAGCTGCTGGTCACCGACGACAAGGGCGCGCCCATGATCGCGCGCGTGGTGGACAACGTCCTCGCCTCCCACGCGCGGCCCGTCATCGTCGTCACCGGCTATGAGCGTGAGCGTGTCGAGGAAGCGCTGGCCAACCGGCCGGTGCTGGTCTCCCATGCCGAGGATTTCGCCAGTGGCCTCTCCGCCTCGCTCAAGGCCGGGCTCGCGGCGCTGCCGCCCGACGTGGATGGCGTGATCATCTGCCTGGGCGACATGCCGCTCGTCTCCGCGCAGATGGTGGACCGGCTGCTCGCGGCCTTCGACCCCGAGGAGGGGCGCGCCATCGTCATGCCGACCTATCGCGGCAAGCAGGGCAACCCCATGCTGTGGTCGCGCGAATACCTCGGCGAGATGATGAAGCTCACCGGCGATTCCGGCGCCCGGCACCTGGCGGCCAGGCACGCGGATCGCATGGTCGAGGTCGAGATGGCCGACGACGCCGTGCTGCGCGACTTCGACACGACCGATGCGCTGAAGGCGGTGCCGGGCTTCGCGAACGTGGCGGCGAGAAGCTGAAGCGCCTGTTGCTGACCATCCTGGCCGTCGCCGTGGCGGTACCGCTGCTGGCGGGCTGCGCACTCTGGGCCCTGCAGGAACGCATGATTTTCGTGAACGACCCGCGCCGGATCGAGGCGCCGCCGGGATGGTCCCTGGAACGCCTGCAGACGGAGGACGGGCTGACGCTCGCCTTCCTGGAAGCGGGCGGCCGTCCGGGGATGCCGGTCATCCTCTATTTCCATGGCAATGGCGGCAATGCGCAGGACCGCGCCAATGCGCTCTCGGCGCTGGTGCGGCGCGGCCATGGCGTCGTCATCGCGGGCTATCGCGGCTATGGCGGCAATCCCGGCGAGCCCGGCGAGAGCGCCTTCGCGGCGGATGCCGAGGCGCATTGGGACCATGCCCGCGCCCGCTTCCCCGGACGGCCGCTTGTGCTGTGGGGGGAAAGCCTCGGCACGGGGGTGGCGACGCGGCTCGCCGAAGGCCGCGCGGAGGTCGCGGCGCTGGTGCTGGAAAGCCCCTACACCTCGATCGCCGACATCGCGCAGGGGATGTATCCCTGGCTGCCCACGGGGCTGCTGCTGCGCCACCGCTTCGAGAGCCTGTCGCGCCTGCCGCATGTGACGGCGCCGGTGCTGGTGGTGGCATCCGAGCAGGACGCCATCACCCCCGTGGACCAGGCGCGACGGATGCTGGCCGCGGCGCGGGACGGCACGGGGGTGTTCCTGCCGGGGCCGGTGCACCCGGCGGTGCTGAACGACCCGACGGGGGTGGCGATGCAGCGGGTGCTGGAATTCCTGAACGCGACGATTCCCGCGGGCTGACGAAGGGGGGGGGGGGGG
>JAYRQX010000917.1:0-3955 GCA_041910415.1 Acetobacteraceae bacterium
ATGGCCGGCGTGTTCTGGTACGATGGCAAATGGACCACCGAGGAGCCGCGCGTGGTGGGTCCGATGGACCACGCCTTCTGGCTGGGCTCGGTCATCTTCGACGGCGCCCGCGCCATCAAGGGCTATGCGCCGGACCTCGACCGCCACTGCGCCCGCGCCGTCGCCTCCGCCCGCGCCATGCTGATGAAGCCGACCAGGACGGCAGACGAGATCGAGGCGCTGTGCCGCGAGGGCATCCGCCGCATGGGACCTGAGGCCGAGCTCTACGTCCGGCCGATGTTCTTCATCCGCAAGGGCCTCGGCGCCGCGCGGCCGGACCCGGACAGCACGGATTTCATTCTGGCGATCTATGATTCGCCGCTGCCGAAGTGGCAGGGCTTCGCAGCCGTGATGGCGCCCTTCCGCCGGCCGACGCCGGAGATGGCGCCGACGGACGCCAAGGCCGCCTGCCTCTATCCGAACGGCGCGCGGGCTTCCGCCTTCGCCGCCGAGCAGGGTGCCGACAATGCCGTGATGTGCGATGCCATCGGCCATGTCGCGGAATTCGCCAGCGCCAATCTGTGGTTCGCCAGGGACGGCCGGGTGGTCACGCCGGCGGTCAACCACACCTTCCTCAACGGCGTCACCCGCCAGCGCATCATCAAGCTTTTCGCCGAGAAGGGCGTGACGGTCGAGGAGCGCACGGTGAAGGCCGCCGAGCTCGATGCCGCCGACGAGATCTTCTCCACCGGCAACTACGCGAAGGTCCTGCCCTGCACGCGCTACAATGGCCGCGACATGCAGATCGGCCGCTTCGCAACGCAGGCGCGCGATCTCTACTTCGACTGGATGAAGACCACCGCGAAGATCGTGTGAAGTCGGCGGCGGCGGCGCGCGCCCGCGCGCGCCAGCCTAGCCGTCGACGATCTGCGCCAGTTGCGCGAAGGCGTCCCCCGCCTCCCAGCACTCGCCCTTGGGCTGGCTGATCAGGGCGTTGATCGCCGGCGCGATCCGCACCGCTGCGTCCACCTCGGCGTCGAAGCCGGGCTTGTACGCGCCCAGGCGCAGCAGGTCCTGCGTCTCCTCGTGCAGCGACAGCAGGCGACGCGCACGCTGCGCAACGGCACGTTCCGCCGGCTCCAGCACCCCCGGCATGGCGCGCGAGACGGAGCGCAACACATCGACCGGCGGGTAGCGGCCGCCCTCGGCGATGCGTCGGTCCAGCACCACATGCCCATCGAGGATGCCCCGCACCGCATCGGCGACCGGCTCGTCATGGTCGTCGCCTTCGACCAGCACCGTGAAGAGCGCCGTGATTGCCCCATGACCACCTTCCTCCGCCATTCCGGCGCGTTCGAGCAGGCGCGGCAGTTCGGTGAATACCGAAGGAGGATAGCCGCGCGTGGCCGGCGGCTCGCCCACCGCAAGCCCGATCTCGCGCAGCGCCAGGGCGAAGCGTGTGACACTGTCCATCAGGAGGAGGACCTGCCGTCCCTCGTCGCGAAAATGCTCGGCCACCGTCATCGCAGCATAGGCCGCTTCGCGCCGCAGCGGTGCCGCGCTGTCGGATGTCGCGCAGATCACCACGCTGCGGGCCATGCGCTCGGGCCCCAAATCGTCCTCCAGAAACTCGCGCAGTTCGCGTCCGCGCTCGCCGACCAGGGCGAAGACGACGACCTCCGCCTCGACACCGCCGGCCAGCATCGCCATCAGGCTGGACTTGCCAACGCCCGAGGCTGCGAAGAGTCCGAGCCTCTGTCCGCGCCGCATCGGCGTGAAGAGATCGAGCACCTTCACGCCGAGGCCGAGCCTTGGACCCAGCCGCGCACGCCGCCCGGCCGCGGGTGCCGGTGCATGCGTCGCGCGGCGCCTTGCTCCGGGCGCCGGGGGCGCGGCTCCATCCATCGGCCGTCCCAGGGGATCGAGAACACGCCCGAGCCAGTCGTCGGATACGGCCAGGGCTGCCTGGCCGAGAAGGCGCGCCGGCGATCCCGGTGCCAAGCCCCCAACGGGGCCAAGGGCGATGGCCTCGGCCGAACGTCCGCGGCATGCCGCGATCTCGGCGAGCACGGGCTCCCCCCTTGCCGAATGGAGCGACACCCGGTCACTGATGGCGGCAAAGGGCGTGAGTCCCTCGATCGAGACGGTGAGCCCCGCAATTCCCGCGATGCGCCCTTCGACGGTGAATGGACGGGCCGGGGACAAGGCAAGCCTCGCGGAGCGGATGGACGGAACAGCCATCCGCCTTCGTTGGCACGCACGCCCTTCCCATTCGGCTAACGCCCGGCCAGCAACGCCTCCACCGCCGCCCGGCGCGGGGTCTCGCCATCCTGCGCACGCAACGCACCGGCGGCGGTCGCGAAGCGCAAGGCGGCCTCGATGGCATGACCTTCCGCGATGGCGAGCGCATAGGCCCCGTGGAACACGTCGCCCGCGCCGGTGGTGTTGGTCGCATGAACCTTGAAGGCGGGCATCTCGCGTGGCGCCGGATCCTCGCCTGTCATCCACAGCGTGCCCTGCTCGCCCCGCGTGACGGCGGCCAGGCGGCAGCCCATGGCAATGGCGCGCCGAAGACCTTCGGCCGGCTTCAGGCCCGGTGCGAAATTCTGCAGGCCGGGCGCAGAGAACACCGCGTGATCCACGCGGGGCACGAGATCCACGAGGATGCGGGTTTCGCTCTTCTCGCCATCGAGCACGCTGGGCACGCCGCGCGCACGCGCCGCGCCAAGGGCATGCGCGACGCCTTCAGGCCAGCGCGGATCGCAGGTGATGGCCCGCACGTCCTCAAGCCGGCCAAGCGGGAGCCAACCGGGATCCGTGCCCAGGCCTTCGCCACGGAAGCTGAAGGTGGACCGGTCGCCATCCTTTTCGATCAGCACCGCGGAGACCGGCGTGCGTCCGCCCGGGGCGCAGCGGATGCCCGTCACGTCGATGCCCTCGGCACCCAGCGCGGAGAGCAGGGGAGGCGCGTTCAGGTCATCGCCAACACGGGACCAGAAGATCGCGCGCCCGCCGAGCCGTGCGACCGCGATCGCCGCGTTCGCCGCCATGCCGCCTGGCCCCAGCCGGTATTGCCGGGCGACATTCTTCGAAGGCGGGAGCATGATCTCGCCGACCCAGAAGCTATGATCCACGACGACGCTTCCGAGGCAGATGACGGCCGGAGGGGGATTGGAAGACGGCATGCGGCCCAGGCTCCCACCGCACCGTGCTCCGCGCCAAGGGCTTCCTGCCGAACTCGCCGGCCGGATCCTGCACCTCGATGCGGATGTGATGGTGCTGGACAAGCCACCCGGCCTGCCGGTGCATGCCGGACCGCGCGGCGGCGCTTCGCTCGAGGATTGGCTGCCGGCCCTGCAGATGGGCAAGCGCCACCTGCCCCAGCCCGCCCATCGGCTGGATACCGACACCAGCGGCTGCCTCGCGCTCGGGCGCACGAAGCCGGCGCTGGCGGAGCTCGGACGGATCTTCGCCGCCGGCACCGCGGAGAAGGTCTATTGGGCCGTGCTGGCCGGGCGGCCATCGGCGGCGGACGGCGTGATCGAGGCGCCGCTCCGCAAGGTCAGCATTCCGGCGTCGGGCTGGCGGATGGAGGTCCATGCCGCCGGGCTGCCGGCCCGGACGGCCTGGCGGGTTCTCGGGGTTTCCGGCCGGCTGACATGGGTCGAATTCCGCCCTTCGACGGGACGGACGCATCAACTGCGCGTCCATGCCGCCCATATCGGCTGCGCGATCGTCGGCGACCCCCTCTACGGCAGGAAGGATCGCGGCCTGCATCTGATGGCGCGATCGCTCCTGCTGCCGCTGGCAAAGCCGGTTCGCGCCATTGCCCCCGTGCCCCAGCACATGCGGGACGCCCTGTCGGCTTGCGGATGGCGCGAGGGCGGGGCGTCAGCCCTTGCAGGGCCGCCTTAGATCGCAGGGCAGAAGCGGGAGGCCTGGAGCGGGCGATGGGAATCGAACCCACGACATTCAG
>JAYRQX010000918.1:0-6807 GCA_041910415.1 Acetobacteraceae bacterium
CGGGGGCTGCATGCCGCGCGCGAGCAGCATCAGGACGGTGGCGAGCGCCGCGAGCAGCACGCCCTGCAGGATGCCGAGGAAGAGCACGCCCACCAGCGCGCAGCAGGCGGCGATGAAGTCGAAGCGGCTGACGCGGAAGAGCCGCATCATGGCGGGGATGTCGATCAGCCCGGCGACTGCCGTCAGCACGATGGCGGCGAGCGCGGCCTTCGGCAGGTTGGCGAGCGGCCCCGTCAGGAACAGCAGGCAGAGGGCCAGGGTCACCGACGCGACGACGAGGGAGCGGCGCGAGCGCGCGCCCGCCTTCTCGTTCACCGCCGATTGCGACAGCCCGCCCGCCACCGGATAGCCATGTCCCAGCCCGGCGAGGAGGTTGGCGGCGCCGAGCCCCAGGAATTCCTGGCGCGGGTTGATGCGGTAGCCATGCTTCTCGGCGAAGCTGCGCGCGGCGGAAACGCCCTCGATAGAGGCGAGCAGAACGCACCCCGCGGCAAGCGGGAACAGGTCCTCGACCTCGCGCAGCCGGACCGATGGCAGGCCGATCTCGGGCAGGCCGGGCGGGATGGCGCCGGTGGTCGCGACGCCCTGCGCGTCCAGGCCGAACACCCAGACGGCGAGGATCGCCAGCACCACCACGGCAAGGCCCACCGGCTTGCCCGGCAGCGCCCGCCCGCCGGCGACCAGCAGCGCGATGGCGACGAGGCCGATGACGAGCGTCATCGCGCTGGTGCCGTCAAGCTGCGACAGCAGGGCCCAGACGCGCGTGAGGACATCATGCCCGCCGCCCGGAACGCCGAAGAGGCTCGGCAACTGCGTCGTCGCGATGGTGAGCCCGGCACCGAAGCGGAAGCCCACCAGCACGCTGTCGCTGATGAGCTTGACGAGCACGCTGAGCCGCATCGCCCAGGCGGCGAAGCAGATCATCGCGACCGAGAAGGCGGCGAGCGTCGCAACGGCGGCGTGCATCGCCGGATCGCCGCCGGCGATCGCGGCCGCGCTGGCGCCGACCATGAGCGAGATGGCCGAGGTCGGCCCGATGGCCAGGTGCCGCGAGGAGCCGAGCAGCGCGTAGCCGAGCCCACCCAGCATGTAGCCGTAGATGCCGAGCTGCGGCGGCAGCCCGGCCAGCGCGGCATAGGCCAGCGCCACCGGGATCGCATAGGCGGCGAGGGTCACGCCGGCGAGCAGGTCGGCGGAGATGCCCGCGCCGGCGGGGCGGGGCGAGGCGGCGGTGCCGCCCGTGGCAGCCTGGCTCATGCGGGGCCCTCCAGGTCACCTGGACGGTCGATGCTAGCGGTGCAGCGCGGCACCGCGACACGCCGCGCAAAATTTCGATAGCGATTGCGCCCGCCGGGTCCGCAACCCGGCGCTATCGTCGCCTGTCCACCAGAGGTGCCTCCATGGCCGCCGCAGCCAACAAGACCGGCAAGAAGCATCGGGCCGCTCCCGTGCCGGACACCGCGGAGGTGCCTGCCGAAGCCCGGATGCCGACCGCCGGTCATCCCCTGATCTCCGTCGAGGAGCACGACGCGCGGGGCAAGGCGATCCGGGATCGCCTTCCGCGGTCGTCGCACGGCGCCTGGAAGCGGCCGGCGGACCGGCAGGATCCGATCGCAATCCTGCGCGCCTCGGATGCCGAGCGGCTGCCGGAGCTGGTGCCGATCCGCTATGGCCGGATGCTCGCCTCGCCCTTCACCTTCTATCGCGGCTCGGCCGCCGTCATGGCCGCCGATCTCGCCCACACGCCGACCACAGGGCACCACGTCCAGGCCTGTGGCGACTGCCACCTCATGAATTTCGGCGGCTTCGCGACGCCCGAGCGCAACATCATCTTCGACCTGAACGATTTCGACGAAACCGCGCCGGCGCCCTGGGAATGGGATGTGAAGCGTCTGGTCGCCTCCTTCGTCCTCGCGGGGCGCTCGATCGGCCTGTCGGACGCCCGGGCCCGGGAGTCCGCCATGATCTGCGCGGCAAGCTACCGCAAGAGCATCCGGAAGTTCGCGCGCATGAACCCGCTGGAGGTCTGGTACCTCAGGCTGACCGCCGACATGGTGCTGGACATGATCCCGGGCGGCCTGCGGAAGGACGTGCAGGCGCGGCTCGACAAGGCGCTGGACCAGACCGGGTCGGAGATGGATTTTCCGAAGCTGGCGGGCGTGGTCGGCGGCCGGGCGACGATCATGGATGCACCGCCCCTGATCTTCCATCCCGAAGGCTCCCGCGCGCCCGAATTCCAGGACACGATGGCAGCCGTGCTCACGGCCTATCGCGAGACGCTGCCGGTGGACCGGCGCACGCTGCTCGACCGCTTCCACTTCGTGGATGCGGCGATCAAGGTCGTCGGCATCGGCAGCGTCGGGCGGCGCTGCTGGATCGCGCTGCTGATGTCCCCGTCCAACGCGCCGCTCTTCCTGCAGTTCAAGGAAGCGGTCGCATCCGTGCTGGAACCCCATGCGGGTCAAAGCGTCTTCGCCCATCACGGCCAGCGGGTGGTCGAGGGCCAGCGCCTGACGCAGCCGGTCTCGGACGTGTTCCTGGGCTGGGTGACGGCGCCGAACGGGCGGCAATTCTACGTCCGGCAGCTGCGCGACGCGAAGATCAAGCCGCTGGTGGAGACCTTCGACCAGGAGCTTCTGGAAGTCTACGCGCGGATGTGCGGCGGCGTGCTGGCGCGCGCTCATGCCAAGGCAGGCGATGTCGCCGAGATCGGCGGCTATCTCGGCAATGGGGGCCAGTTCGACGAGGCGATGGGCGACTTCGCCATCGCCTATGCCAACCAGGCCGAGCGCGACCACGCCGCGCTGAAGGCTGCGGTGCGCAAGGGTGAGATCCCGGTCTACCGCGAGGAAGCCTGATCCCGGCGCTGGGGAGGCGCGGATGCTGATCGTCGGTTGCGCATCGCAGAAGGGTGGCGTCGCGAAATCCTCGCTCGCACGGCTCCTGGCCCGGGAGCTGGCGGCGCGGGGACGGCGGGTGATGCTGGCCGATCTCGACGTGCTGCAGGGCTCGACGCTCGACTGGGCGAAGCGGCGGGAAGCCGCGGGCCACGCGCCCCGCATCCCCGCCGCGCGCTTCACATCGGTGGCAGAGGCGGTGCGCGAGGCGGAGCGGCAGGGCGTGGACCACCTGGTGCTGGATGCGCGCGGCGTCGCCGATGCCCAGACCCTGGATGTCGCCCATGCGGCGCACGCGCTGCTGATCCCGACGGGGCTCGCGGTGGACGACCTCGCGCCCGCGGTCCGCCTCGCCCATGAACTGGTGCGCGCCGGCGTGCCACGCAAGCGGTTCGCCATGGTGCTCTGCCGCACCGGGGATTCGCCGGCCGAGCTCGCCGAGGCCGCCGCCTACCTGGCGGAGGCGGGCTATCGCTGCCTGGAGGCCGCATGGCCCGAGCGCGCGGGATACCGGCGCGCGCATGACGAGGGACGCGCCGCGACGGAAGCACGCCACCCGTCGCTCCGCACCAAGGCACGCGCCTTCGCCGCCTGCGTGCTCGGCTTCGTCGAGGAGCGGCAGACCACAGCATCGAGGAGGAAGAGCGATGACCAGTGATACGGCAAACGAAGGGGGCAAGCCGAAGCCCCGAGGCAAGGGGGCGCCACCGAAGGCGGCCGACCAGGCGCTCGGCGCGGTGACGCCATCGCCGGAGCCGCCGGCCGATGCGAAATCCAGGTCGCGCCCCAACCCGCCGCGCAAGACGGGAAAGGCCGGCCGTGGCAAGAAGACCGGCAAGGAGGCGCGCGTTTCGATGAAGCTTCGCGTGCCGAAGGACCTGCGCAAGGCCTTCCGGGATGCAGCCGCGGCGCGCGATATCAAGCGGGGCGCGTTCTTCGCCCAGATCTTCGCGGACTGGCGGAGCCGCAACCCCGGCTGACGGGCAGAGCAGGCCGCGGATCCGGGCACGCCATCGCGCGTTTCGCCACACCGGCGGCGAACATCGTTGCATGCATGGCGGTGCGCGCGCGGAGATCGAACGGCGCGCCTGTTCCCGCGCCCCGTCGGCACGAACGTCCTGCTAGGCGGCGGCTGGTGGGCCTCGCCCCGCAGTCTCGCCGGTGAGCCGCCCTCAGCGCAGCCGCAGCGCGAAGACGCCGATATCGCTCAGACTGATCAGCATGACCCACAGCCCGATCGCGACCTGCGTCACGCCGAGCACCACGGCGAGGACCTGCAGCGTGGTTCCAAGCCAGGTGAGGATGACATGCGCGAAGAGCATGGCGAGCCAGTCCAGCAGCAGGATCACCAGCACCACGCCCGCGACCATGGCCTTGGCCGAGAGCTCCTCGCCCGCGAGCGTCATGAACACGATGGTCGCGGCGATGCCGTAGGGCGTGACAATGGTCGGGAAGGCGAGCGGGCTGACCGCCAGCTGCGTGTCGGTCGCATCGGGGTCGGCGGCCAGCCGCGACCCGCCGGAGAACTGCTCCATCACCGTCTTCAGCGCGACCAGGAAGAGCACCAGCCCGCCCGTGAGCGAGAGGACAGGCGTCGGCACATCGAAATTCTCGAGCATCCCGCGGCCGAGGAGACCCGCGACGGCGAGTGCCGCGGCCGAGAAGAGGATGGCGCGGTTGGCGAGCCGCCGCCGCCGGGCCGCATCGAAGCCGCGCGCCAGCGTCGTGAAGGGCCCGAGGATCTTGATGGGACCCAGCATCAGGAAGAGCAACAGGAACATCTGCCGGAAGCCGAGCGGCGTGCGGCCCTCGGTGCTCCCCGTCTGCGCGAAGGCCGGCAACGCCGTCAGCAGGGCCATCGCCACCCAGGACAGGATGGCGGCGCGGCGCGGCGTCATGCCGGCGGAACCCGCCCTACTCGTCCTCGGGCCGCTTCCAGGTCAGGTAGAAGCCGACATCGCCGGGCATGCCGCCCGGCCAGTTCATGATGTCGGCCTTGAGCTGAAAGCCGCGCGGTTCAAGCTCCTTGATGAAGAAATCATAGGCCTTCTTCGGGAAGCCATCGAGCTTCGTGAACCACTGCTTGTCGTGGTTGGTGATGGCGCGGCCCTGGTCGGACAGCCATTCCGAAGGGAATTGCAGCACCAGGGCCTGGCGCTCGCCGAGATCGACCATCTTCTGGACGAGCACTGCAATGCGGTCGAGCGCCTCGGGCTGGATCTCGCGTTCCTGGAACGCGGCGTAGAGCTTGTCGCGTTCCGCTTTCGCCGCGGCCTCGAAACTGCGCTTCTCCTCGGCGAGCCTGTCCTTCTTGTCCTGGATGTAGCCGCGAACGGAATCGGCAGTGAATCCGCCGGCGAAGATGCTCATGGCGAGTACTCCATGAAGGCGGGCGCGCGGCCCGCACATGCGCCCCAACAAGACCGTCCCGAACACGGACCGGTCACCGCACGCGGCACTGCGCAGCAGCGTGCCGGCATGGCCGGGACAGGCCAGCGCGACTGTGCCGTCCGCGCTGGCGCTCCGCGAAGGCCCAACCTGTATCGAAAATCGACGGGTATTATTGTTAATAATTCAGAACATTCCGGTATGCGCGTTGATATGGATCACGAAAAGCATTGACTGCCCAGAGTTAATCTTAAAATTAGTAATATACAGGAGATGCTGGGCGTGCGCCATGCGGCACGAATGCTGGAGCTGCGCGAAGCCGACGACGTGTACTCGTCAGTGCCGGGCGTGCACTATCAGGCCATCCCCTCCCAGCCCGATTCGTTCCGGATTTCCCTTGCGACGATCGAGCTGGGGGACACGATCATCCAGACGGGTCGCTGCTCTCCCATGCTCGGCATGGGATCCGTGCTGCCCATGGGTCGCTTTCTCGTCCAACTGCCCTATGCCGGGCTGCATGGCTTCCGCCTGAACGGCCGCCCGTTGCAGCAGGGCCAGTTCGCCCTCTATCGGGACGGTGGAAGCTTCGAGCGCGCCAGCGTCCAGGAGACCCGGCACATCTCGCTGGCGGTTCCTGCCGGGCTTGCCGAGACTCTGCTGTTCTCGCGATCCCAGACCTCGCGAATCCGAGGGGGCGGGCCAGACCTGCATGGGGCGGAGACCACGTCCTGGCGGCGCATGGTGCGGCTTGCCGAAGCCGCCTATGCGACGGTCGCGGCCGGTGCCGAGGCCTTCGACGAGGAAGAGCCGCGACGGGCCCTGCGGGACCTGATGCTCAGCGCCGCGCGGGACCTGATCGGGCGGAGCGACGGATGGAACGCCGACCTGCGCGACGGACGCATCACGGCGAAGCGGCGGCGCATCGTCAGCGGGGCGGACGACTACATGCGCGCCCATGTCGCCCAGCCGATCTATACGGATGAACTCTGCGCCGCGCTGGGCGTCTCGGCCTCGGCTCTCGCCGATGCGTTTCGTGCCGGATTCGACATGAGCCCGCATCGCTTCCTCAAGCTGCGGCGGCTCGCCATGGTGCGCGCTGCGATCCGCAAGGACGTGGCAGGAGGAGGCATGGCGCTCGTCAAGACGATCGCGCTTTCCCACGGCTTCTGGCACCTGGGCCAGTTCGCGCACGACTACCGGGAATTGTACGGCGAGGCTCCCTCGGATACGCGGCTGCATGCGCTGGACGATACTGGCCGCACCGCATTGGCCGCCGAGTAGGCGACGGCGCCACCAGGTGCCCGTGTGCAGGCCGATGTCGGCAGCACGTCCCTGATCTGCAGAGCCGTTCTGCACCCATCCGCACGGGATGTCATACCAACGGTCGAATGCTTCGACCGTTGGTATTCATCTTTGCTGACCCTCATGCGCCGGGCGCAAACCTCCGGTTTGCTTGGCTCGCCGGACCGTCATGCCGAAGGCATGCTGTCCGCATGACCGGCGGATCGGCACAGCCGACCGC
>JAYRQX010000919.1:0-2901 GCA_041910415.1 Acetobacteraceae bacterium
CGCGCAGGCGGCGCCCGATGGCTACACGCTGCTGGGCTCGGATTCGACGCATCCCATGGCGCCCTTCGTCATGACCGACGCACCCTATGATCCGCAGCGCGATTTCGTGGCGCTGGCGCGCACCGCCCAGGCGCCGGTGGTGATGGTCATCACACCGCGCCGCCCGCAGCGTGATGCGCGCGCCGTCGCCACGGCGATGCGCGAGACGCCGGACGATTGGCCTATCGCGGTCGCTTCGCTCGGGGCATCAGGCACGCTTGCCAGCATCGCCTTTTCGCGGGCGACGGGCACGCGATCCGAGCTCGTGCTCTATCGCGGTGCGGCGCCGGCGCTGACCGACGTCGTGGCCGGCAACGTGCCGGTGATGTTCTCCCCTGTCGGCTCGGTGCTGCCGCTGTTGCGCTCGGGACAGTTGGAGCCGCTGATGATGTGCGCCGGCACCCGGTCGGCGCTTGTGCCCGATGTTCCCACATCGGCCGAGCTCGGCTTCGAGGGGCTTGCCTTCTATTCCTGGTACGGCGTCTGGGCTCCCCGCGCGCTGCCCGCGAACCTGGCGGAGCGGCTCAACGCCATCCTGACCGCGGCGATGCAGGAGAGCGCGATGCGCGAGCGCATCGTGGGCCTTGGCTTCGAGCCTGTCTCCGAATCATTGGCGGAAGCCGCGCGCTTCATCGCAGAGGATACGGCGCGCAATGCCGAGCTGCTCAGGCTGGCGCGGTTTCGTCAGTAGAGGCGGGAAGCATCTGGGTTGCATCTAGGCCGAGCCGAACCCGCCGCCTCCCGGTGTGCGGATGACGAGGACATCGCCCGCGGCCATCGCGAATGGTCCATCCTTGATGTCGACCGCCTGTCCGGCGATGACGACTTCGCCGCAGGCACCGGGCGCGGCGCCGAACAATCCGCGGGCGGGCGAGCGCGTGCGTTCCGCGTTGATCCCGATCGTATAGGGACCGCCCTCCAGCAGAAGCATCTCCTGTTCCAGCCCGTCGCCACCGCGGTGGCGCCCGGCGCCGCCCGAGCCACGGCGAAGCCGCCGCGTCCTGACGCGGACCGGTGCGCCCTGCTCGATGACCTCGACGGGGGTGCCGGAGATGTTGCTCGGCCAGGAGGTCGCGCTCAGACCGTCCCGATGAGCGGATGCCCCCATGCCGCCATTGAAGAAGGCCTTGAGGGTGAAGGGGCGCTCGTCCCCGTCGCGCCCGCGCAGCAGGATGGACCAGATCGGACAGCCCACGCCGGCCATCACCCGGTCCGGCAAGGCCGGGGCGAGCGCTGCCAGGACGAGCCCCGGCATGTAGTGCCCGACCAGCGCGCGGTTGCCGCCCGAATAGGGGAATACGTGGTTCACGATGCTGCCTTCCGGCGCCAGCATCCGGAAGGCGCGCTGCGAGCCCTCGTTGTTCGGACTCTCCGGATCGAGCAGGCATTTCAGCACGTAGCCGGTGAAGGCGTAGCCGTAGGCGAAGGCGACGTTCAGCGCCGCCGGAATCTGCGGTGAGCTGCCCGCATAGTCCACGGTGATCGCGTCCGTCTCGACGCTGACCTTGGCGCGCACGCGGATCGGCTTGCCGTCGATCCCGTCGGTCTCCTCCTCGGCCCCCCAGCTGCCGCGCGGCAGGGCGGCGATGGCCTTGCGCACGGCGGTTTCGGTGCGGGCGAAGGACGCAGCGGCGAAGCCGTCGAGATCGGGCAGGTCCCATTCCTCCAGCACGGCGAGCAGGCGCCGGCGCACGAGATGCAGCGCCGCCATCTGCCCGAAGAGGTCGCCCAGAACCTCATCCGGCGCGCGGACATTCTTCCGGAGCAGCGCCAGGATGGACTGATCGAGCACGCCAGCGCGCGCGAGCTTCATGGCGGGGATCTGGAACCCTTCCTCGAACACGTCGAGGATGCGCTGCGCCCCGCTGCGCCCGCCGATATCGGGCGCATGCGCGGTGCTCGCGGCGAAGGCGACCAGCCGGCCACGCCAGTACACCGGCATGGCGACGTTGATGTCGGCGAGGTGACCCGTGCCCCACCAGGGGTCGTTCGTCACGAGGATATCGCCTTCGCCGATTCCGTCCCGTCCGAAGACGTCGATGAAATGCCTGACCGTGCGCGGCAGGCTGCCGATGAAGACGGGGATGCTCTTGGTTCCCTGCGCGAGCAGCGCGCCGGACCCGTCGGTGATGACGACGGAAAAGTCGTCGCTTTCGCGCACGACCGTCGAGAAGGAGGAGCGCACCAGCGCGGCCGATGCCTCATCCACCACGCCGATCAGGCGCTGCCAGAGAATCTGCAGCCGAACGCTGTCGAAGCCTTGTGTCGCGGCATGCGGCTCGGCGAGGTCGATGATCGCCATGCCGAGCGGGCCGATCCGGCAGGCATCGCCAGGTGCGAGCACGAGGGTCGAGCCGGCCTGCTGCACCAGCGCGGGGCCGGCGACCTGCTCGCCCGGCCGAAGGGAATCCCAGTCGATCCGCCGCGCTTCGCAACGACCGCCATCGGGAAGCAGGAGTGCCCGCGGCGCGGTGGGGGGAGCGAGGCCGGCACGCTCGACGGGGACGGAGACGGGCCGCGTGCGATCCGCCAGTTCCAGCGTGGCCGTCAGGCGCAGATTGACGACCTCGATCCGCGCCCAGTCCACGGTGCGGGTGAAGACCTTTGTGTATTCGGCGCGAAAGCTGGCGCGTATCGCGTCGAGCATGCCGGCATCCGTCCCTGCTTCGTCCGGCAGCCGCACCAGGACATCGAAGCCCTGGCCGAGATAGCGCATGTCGGCGTAGCGCTCGCCGCGCATCGCGGCGGGATCGAGGCCCATGGCGGACATCGCGGCCCGCGCCTCGGTTTCCATGGCGCGGAATCCGGCCTCCAGCGTCGCCCTGTCCAGTTCATCCAGCGGCCTGCCGATGAAGGCGACGC
>JAYRQX010000920.1:0-3900 GCA_041910415.1 Acetobacteraceae bacterium
GCCGCCGCGCGGCATGACATCGGCCACGCTGCGGTCCGGCCCGGGCTCGGCGGCTGCGCGCAGGATTTTTTCCTCGAACGCGTCGTCGGCGGCTTCGAAGTCACGCATCTCCTGCTCGGTCGCGAAGCGGTCGCCCAGATGCAGCCGGCGCTGGCGCACCGTGTCGTGATCCAGCCGCTCGAAGCCGAGGCGCTCCGCGAATCCGGTCAGCGGATTGTCGTCCGCCAGGTGCAGCCAGGTCGCGCCGAGATCCGCCGGCACGCCGAGCGCATCGCTGGTGAACGCCCGTCCGCCCAGGCGCGACGACGCCTCCAGCACCACGCAGCTTTTCCCGCGCGCCAGCAGCGCGCGCGCCGCGGCGATGCCGGCGCTGCCGGCGCCGATGATCAACGCATCTGGATCGGAAGGCAGCATGGTTCCAAGATGGTCCGTCACGCGGGAGAGGGGAGTATCACATGCTGCAGCCGCCGCCAGCCGAACCCGGCATGCGCGAGGAGGAGGTGGACACGCCCGCCCTTCTCATCGACCTCGATGCCTTCGAGCACAATCTTTCCACCATGCAGGCGCTGCTGGCGCCGACGGGTGCGAAGCTCCGTGCCCACGCCAAGACGCACAAATCGGCGGTCATCGCGAAGTTGCAGATGGCGCATGGCGCGATCGGCCAATGCACGCAGAAGGTGGCGGAAGCGGAAGCCCTGGCCTGGGGCGGCATCCCTGATGTGCTGGTGACGAACCAGGTGGTGACTCCCAGAAAACTCGCGCGGCTTGCGGCGCTCGCGAAGATCGCCAGGGTCGGGCTGTGTGCGGATGAGGAGGCGCAGGTCGCGCTGGCCGAACAGGCGGCCGACGCGGCCGGCATCCGCCTGCCCGTGCTGGTCGAGATCGACGTCGGCATGGCCCGCGGCGGCATCGGCCACGGTCCACCGGCGGTGGCGCTGGCCGAACGCATCGCGCGGAGCCGCCACCTGATCTTCGGCGGGCTGCAAGCCTATCACGGCAGCGCGCAGCACAAGCGCACGCCCGAGGAACGCGAAGCGGCGATCGGCGAAGCCGTCGCACGTTCCCGCCGCACCGTCGAGCAGTTGAAGCAGCGCGGGCTGGAATGCCCGATCGTCGGCGGCGCCGGCACGGGCACCTTCAACATCGAATCGGCAAGCGGCGTGTACACGGAGATCCAGGCCGGATCCTACTGCTTCATGGATGCCGACTACGCGCGCAACCAGAAGCCGCCGCCCTTCAGGCAAAGCCTTTTTGTTCTTGCGACCGTCATGTCGCGTGCCGGCGACGGCATCGCGGTGGTGGATTGCGGCCACAAGGGCGTCGCCATCGACAGCGGCATGCCGCTGGTGTGGAACCGCCCCGGCCTCACCTATGCCGGTGCGTCGGACGAACACGGCAAGATCGTCGTGCAGGACGTGGAAAAACCCGCGCTCGGCGAGACGCTGCGCCTGGTGCCCGGCCATTGCGACCCGACGGTCGATCGCTACGACTGGTATGTCGGGGTGCGAAACGGCCGCGTGGAGTGCCTGTGGCCCATCAGCGCGCGGGGCGGGATGGCGTGATCTCCGGACCATCACCAAAGGCAGCCCGCGCAAGCGGGCTGGGAGCGCGAATGCGCGACCGCGCCCAGACCGGCCGCGGTCGCCGATGCGCCAGTGCACGGCGCGCAAGCCAAGCGGCCGGAGGCCGCGCCGGCGTATGAGGTGGCTAAAGACTCAACCCGCCAGAATAATGCCGTCGAGGATCTGCACCACGCCGTTCGAGGCGAGCAGGTTGCCGCGCAGGATCGAGCCCGAGGCACCGGAGGGTTGGCCGTCGCGCACCACCTGAAGGCGCGGCTGCTCGGCCGTGCCGCCGACGACGCGGATCTCGGTGCCGCTCAGCATGCGGATCGGCTGTTCGCGGCGGGCAAAGAGGTCCGGCGTGCGCATGCGGCCATAGGCGATCAGGGACCTCAGGCGCTCGGCGCCACCATCGCGGATGGCGGCCGGGGCCGCATTCCAGGCGGAGTTCGACGGCGCGAAGACCGTGAAGGGGCCGCTGCCATTCAGCAGCTCGTCCAGCCCGGCGCGGCGGAGCGCGGAGCGGAAGCCGCTGATGTCGGACACCGAGCTCATCACTTCGAGCAGCGGGCGGGTGCCGTCATAGGGGGTGGCCGTCTCGCAGCCGGCGAGGGCCAGGGCAGCGCCGCCGGCGCCGAACAGGATGGAACGACGCGCAATCACCGGCGCTTCTCCTCATGGAATGGCGAATCGGGCCGAAGACCCCGTTGGGGCCTTATTCCCTTCCCGGTCCACCCCGGCAAGCCCCTTATCCTGACAGCTGAGCAACATGGCGCTAGGCTGTTGGCGGAACAGGGGATTTCCGGACATGACCGAGACCGCTCCGCTCTGGGCCTGGGATGCCGCGACGCTCGCCCGGGCCATCCGGCTTCGGCAGGTTTCGAGCCGGGAGGCGACGCGGGCGGCGCTAGACCGTTGCGCGGCCGTCAATCCCCGGATCAACGCCGTGGTCCGGGTGCTGGCCGAAGAGGCGCTGGCCGCGGCGGATGCCGCCGACGCCCAGGTGAAGCGGGGCGAGGAGATCGGGCCGCTGCACGGCGTGCCGGTGACGACCAAGGTCAATGTGGACCAGGCCGGGCAGCCCACGGACAATGGCTGCGTCGGGCTGAAGGATTTTTGCTCGTCCGCCGACAGCGCGGTGGTGGCCAACCTGCGGAAGGCCGGCGCCATCCTGTTCGGGCGGACCAACGCGCCGGCCTTCAGCCTGCGCTGGTACACGGACAATGCGCTCCACGGGCAGACGCTGAACCCCTGGAGCCCAGGCCATACGCCGGGCGGATCCTCGGGCGGCGCGGCCGCGTCGCTGGCGGCGGGGATCGGCGCTCTCGCGCATGGCAACGACCTCGGCGGATCGGTGCGCTACCCGGCCTATGCGACCGGGCTCGTCGGGCTCAGGCCGTCGCATGGCCGCGTGCCGTCGTTCAACCCGACCCAGGCCGCCGAGCGGCAGATGTCGGGGCAGGTGATGTCCGTGCAGGGGCCGCTGGCACGGCGCGTCGCGGATGCGCGGCTTGCGCTGCTCGCGATGAGCAAGGGCGATGCGCGCGATCCCTGGTGGGTGCCGGCGCCGCTGGGCGGGCCGCCCGCGGCGCGCCCCATCCGCGTCGCGATGAGCGTGGACCCCATCGGCGCCGGCGTGCATCCGGAGGTCGCCGCCGCCGTACGCCGCGCCGGCGCGCTGCTGGCGGAAGCGGGCTATGCGGTCGACGAGATCGACCCGCCCGATTTCGCGGACGTCGCCGCCGACCGCGCCGCCTGGTCCTACACCGAAGCCCGCGCCTTCATGGCCGCGCCGATGCAGCGCTATGGCGACGAGAACGCCCAGCGCGCCTTCCGCCTGCTGACCGAGGCGCATCCGAAGCTCGACATGGACGGGCTGATGCAGGTGCAGGCGCGGCGCACCGGCCACCAGCGCGCCTGGGCGGTCTTCATGCAGCGCTACCCCATCATCCTCTGCCCCGTCTCCGGCGAGCCGCCGCTGCCGCAGGGCCTGGATGTGCAGGGCGAGGCCGAGATGGCCCGCGTGCTGCGCGCACAGGTCTTCCTGTTCGCGATGCCGCATCTCGGCATCCCGAGCGTCTCCGTACCGACGGGGCTCACCGCCGACGGGCTGCCGATGGGCGTGCAGATCATCGCCCCGCGCTTCCGCGAGGATTTGGCGCTCGACGCCGCCGAGGCGATCGAGGCGCGCTGCGCCATGCCGACGCCGATCGACCCGCGATGGTAGCCCGCCGCTCCGCGCTGCTGGCGGCGCCCGGCCTGGCGCTGACCGGCGCCATCCAGGCGCAGACGCGCACGCCCTTCACCCTCGGCGTCGCCTCCGGCGAGCCGACGCCGA
>JAYRQX010000921.1:0-3398 GCA_041910415.1 Acetobacteraceae bacterium
CCTCGCTCGGCTTCCGCAGGCTGACCGACGTGATCGGCCGCACCGACCTGCTCAAGCAGGTCAGCCGCGGCGCCGAGGACCTCGACGACCTCGACCTGAACCCGCTGCTGGTCCAGGCGGACGCCGGCGGCCACGCGCCCTACTGCACGCTGGAAGGCCGCAACGAGGTGCCGGAGACGCTGGATGCCGACATGATCCGCGACGCCCGCGCGCTGTTCGACCACGGCGAGAAGATGCAGCTGCAGTACAATATCCGGAACACGCATCGCGCGATCGGCACCAAGGTGTCGCACAAGATCGTGCGCCAGTTCGGGATGAGCGGGCTGCAGCCCGGGCACCTGACGGTCCGGCTCCGTGGCTCCGCCGGCCAGTCGCTCGGCGCCTTCGGCGTGCGGGGGCTGAAGCTCGAGGTCTTCGGCGACGCCAACGACTATGTCGGCAAGGGCCTGTCGGGGGCGACCATCGTGGTGCGGCCCGCACCCTCGTCCAAGCTGGTGTGGAGCGACAACACCATCATCGGCAACACGGTGCTCTACGGCGCGACGGCGGGCGAATTGTTCGCGGCAGGCCAGGCCGGCGAGCGCTTCGCCGTCCGCAACTCCGGCGCCGTCGCCGTGGTTGAGGGCTGCGGCGCGAATGGCTGCGAATACATGACCGGCGGCACGGTCGCGATCCTCGGCGCCGTGGGCGATAATTTCGGCGCCGGCTTCACCGGCGGCGTTGCCTTCGCCTACGATGCCGACGGCACCTTCGAACGGCGCCTGAACCCCGACACGCTGCTCTGGCAGAAGCTCGCGCACCCGCATTGGGAAGGCGTGCTGCGCGACCTCGTCGCGCGCCATGTGCAGGAGACGGGGAGCCGCCATGCCGCCCGCCTGCTGAATGAATGGGCGACCGAGCGTGACCGCTTCTGGCACGTCGTGCCGAAGGATTATTCGAAATACCTGCCGGTGCCGATGTCGGTCGTGCCGGCGGTCGCGGCGGAATAGCCGCATCGCCCTCTCCCGCGTCGCCGCGGGGGAGGGCGCGCGGGTATCAAATCGGTATGCCCCAGGGGGTGTAGCGGTCGCGATCCTCCGGGCGGATGTAGATGCCGCCCTGGTCGTATGGCCAGGGCTTCAGCCCCTGCTTCACGTAGAAGCTCTGGGTCGCGCTGCGATCGTGCAGATACACCGCTTCGCCGTCGACGAAGGCGGCGCAGCGGCAATCCGCGGCCACGTTGGGGTGCCCCTGGCCGGCGGGCGGCACGAAATCATCCTGCGCGCCGTGCTGAAGCGGGCTGC
Source organism: Acetobacteraceae bacterium (assembly GCA_041910415.1). Classification (GTDB taxonomy): domain Bacteria; phylum Pseudomonadota; class Alphaproteobacteria; order Acetobacterales; family Acetobacteraceae; genus JAYRQX01. The sequence goes on from JAYRQX010000921.1 coordinate 1,284, forward strand.
GCAGCTTGCCGTTCATCCAGTCCGTGTAGATTTGGACTTCGCCGCCCTCGTCGATGTCCTTGGCCATCACCTTGCGGAAGCCGCCGCCCTGGATGCGCCGCCACATGCTCATCATGTCGTAGTCGGAGATGAAGACGTTGCCGCGCTCGGGATGCACGCCGATGCCCGAGACGCCGCTCTTCACGGGCTTGCCGTCGATATCGTGGCCGTCTTCGCAGCGCTTGGGGTTGAAGGTGCCGTGCCAGGCCACCGCCCCGCGCTTCGGGCAGCGCACGATGACGATCAGCCCGTATTGCCGCGTCGCCTGGCGGAAGCAGCCGACATCCTCGGGATCGATGTCCGACCGCTGCGCGAAGGCGATGTCCTCCGGCGGCAGGCGCGAATGCCTGGCGTCGCTCAGCCGCCGGAACACGCCGAGATCCGCGATCGAGGCCGCCAGCGGCGAATTGTTTCCACTCATGACGCGATGACCATGCGGCGAACTTCTCCGTCAGGCCCCCGCCCGAGCCTAGCGCAGCGGGGCCTCTGAGCCTACAACCTCGGCCCGTGCGAATCCTCTATCATCTTCCGCTCTCGCCTTTCTCCCGCAAGGTCCGCCTCGCCCTCGCCGAGAAGCGGATCCCCTTCGACCTCCGGATCGAGCGGGTCTGGGAACGGCGGCCCGAATTCCTTGACATGAACCCTGCCGGCACGGTCCCCGTGCTGGTGGAGGAGAACGGTCTCGCGGTCGCCGACAGCGGCGCGATCTGCGAGTATCTCGACGAGGCCTATCCCGACCTTCCCCTGCTCGGCCGCACCCTGGCGGAACGGGCCGAGGTGCGCCGCCTGGTCGCCTGGTTCGACCACAAATTCCACTTCGAGGTGACGCGCTGCCTGCTTTATGAGAAGCACCTGAAGCGTGCGATGGGGCGGGGCAATCCGGATGCCGCAGCCATCCGCGCCGGCTACCAGAACCTGCGCCCGCATCTGGACTATCTGGGCTGGCTCGCGGAATCGCGATCCTGGATCGCCGGGTCGTCCCTGACGCTCGCCGATCTCGCCGCCGCCGCGCATCTCTCGACGCTCGACTACATCGGCGATGTGGACTGGATGAGCAGCGAACCGGCCAAGGAATGGTACGCCCGCGTCAAGTCACGGCCCTCCTTCCGGCCGCTTCTCGGCGACAGGGTCAGCGGCGTCACCCCGCCCGAGCATTACGCCGACCTCGATTTCTGATCGCGCGCGGCCGCGCATCCGACTCGCGCCGCGTGCTATCCTTCCCGCATGGACGACGCCACGCCGGCTGTGCGCCCCGCGCGCCCGGTGATCCGCCTCCTGCCCGAGACCACCGCCAACCGCATCGCCGCCGGCGAGGTGGTGGAGCGTCCGGCCGCGGCCGTGAAGGAACTGGTCGAGAACGCGCTCGACGCCGGTGCCCGCCGCATCCAGGTGATCCTCGAGCAGGGCGGCATCGGGCGCATCCTGGTCGAGGACGATGGTTGCGGCATGACGGCCGCGGATCTCGCCATGGCGATCCAGCGTCACGCGACGTCCAAGCTGCCGCTGGAAGCGGCGTTGTTCCGCATCGCGACGCTCGGTTTCCGCGGCGAGGCGCTGCCTTCGATTGGCGCTGTCTCCCGCCTGGCCATCACCTCCTGCCCGCCCGATGGGGAGGGCCATCGCATCGCCGTGGAGGCGGGGAGCGTGGCGGAGGTGATGCCCGCCGCCGCTGCGCGCGGCACCCGGGTCGAGGTGCGCGACCTCTTCTTCGCGACGCCGGCGCGGCGGAAGTTCCTGCGCAGCCCGCGTGTCGAGGCCGACCATGCCATCGAGGCGGTGAAGCGCCTCGCCATCGCCTGGCCCGAGGTGGCATTCCGCGTGGAGGTCGATGGGCGGGAGGCGCTGCTGCTGCAGGCCACGGATCGCGACACCCGCATCCGCCAGATCCTCGGGCCCGAATTCGCCGGGGCGGCCCTGGCGGTGGACCATGTGTCGGCCTTGCTGTCGCTCTCCGGCCTGGCCGCACAGCCGGCCTATTCGCGGCCGACCACGGCCGGCCAGCACCTCGTTGTGAACCGGCGCCCCGTTCGCGATCCCATGCTGCGCATCGCGCTCGGCGTCGCCTATCGCGATGTC
>JAYRQX010000922.1:0-11585 GCA_041910415.1 Acetobacteraceae bacterium
ACCAGGCGGCCTGCCTCCTGGAATTCGTCGTCGCCCGCACGGTCGATGTCGAAGCCGTGCTGCAGGCCGCAGCCACGCCCCCGGCGGCGCCCGCGCCGCAGACGCGTCAGCGTCCGTAATCGGCGAACTGCGCCGCGGCCTCGGCGAGCTCCTGCGCCGAGAGCGGGACCGGGGCGAGGCCCGCGGCGAGCAGCGACAGATACTGGCCGGCCAGGTTCTCGACCTCCCGCGCCAGCACCTCTGCCTTGTCCAGCGTCGCGCCGATCGCGACCACGCCGTGGTTCGCGAGCAGCACGGCGCGGCGACCTTGCAGCGCACGAACGCAGTTCTCGGCCAGTGCTGCCGTCCCGAAGGTCGCGTGATCGGCGCAGCGTATGTCGGGGCCGCCCGCCGCCAGGATCGCGTAGTGGAAGGGCGGGATGCCGCGCCGTGCGCAGGACAGCGCGGTCCCCCGCGGGCTGTGCGTGTGGACGATGGCCTGCGCATCCGGCCGCGCGACATGGATCGCCTGGTGCAGCCGCCATTCCGATGACGGCCGCCGCTGCCCCGGCGCCACGCTGCCATCAAGGCCGACGCGCACGATGTCGGCGTCCGTCAGCAGCGCATAGGGCAACGCTGCCGGCGTGATCAGGAACCCGTCGCCGTCGCGAACAGAGAGGTTGCCCGACTTGGCCGGCATGAACCCCGCCGCATCCAATCGCCGGGCGGCGGCGATGATGGCCGTCCCGCTCACATCGTGGCGCCCAGCACCCAGGGCGCGAACTCCGCGCCGCCGAAGCCCATCTGCTCGCTCCTGGTCTTCTCCCCGGATGCGGTGCGCAGCATGAGATCGAAAATGCGCTGGCCGCAATCCGCGACGCTTTCCTCGCCGGACAGGATCGTGCCGCAGTTGATGTCCATGTCCTCCGTCATGCGGGAGTACATGGCGGTGTTGGTCGCCAGCTTGATCGACGGCGCCGGCTTCATGCCGAAGACGCTGCCGCGGCCCGTGGTGAAGCAGACCAGGTTCGCGCCGCCCGCGACCTGGCCGGTCGCGCCCACCGGGTCGTAGCCCGGCGTGTCCATGAAGACAAAGCCCTTGGCGGTCACGGGCTCGGCGTAGCGATAGACCTCCACCAGGTTCGTCGTGCCCCCCTTCGCCATGGCGCCCAGCGACTTCTCCAGGATGGTCGTGAGCCCGCCCGCCTTGTTCCCGGGGGAAGGATTGGCGTTCATCTCGGCACCCTCGCGCGCCGTGTACTCCTCCCACCAATGCATCACGTCCACCAGCTTCTGCCCGACCTCCTGGCTCACCGCGCGGCGCGTCAGCAGGTGCTCGGCGCCGTAGGTCTCGGGCGATTCGGAGAGGATCACCGTGCCGCCATGGCGCACCACGAGATCGGACGCCGCGCCCAGCGCCGGGTTCGCCGTGATGCCGGAATAGCCGTCCGACCCCCCGCATTGCAGCGCGACGGTCAGTTCGGAAGCCGGCACGGCTTCGCGCCGCACCGTGTTGGCGTCGTCCAGCACCTCGCGAACGAAATCCATGCCCTTCATGACCGTCGCGCGCGCGCCGCCGCTCTCCTGGATGTCCATGGTGCGCAGCCGGCCGGTGAGCCTCTGCTCCTCGAGCATCGGGCCGAGCTGGTTGACCTCGCACCCCAGCCCGATCGCGATCACATGCGAGAAATTCGCATGCCGCGCGAAGCCGGCGAGCGTCCGGCGCAGCACGCGCAGCGGTTCGTCCATGGTCATGCCGCAGCCGGTCTTGTGCGTCAGCGCGATCACGCCATCCACATTGCCCCAATGCGCGAGCGGGTTGGTGCCGGTGATCGGGTTGGGTTCGAATTGCCGCGCGATCAGCTCGGCCACATGCGCGCTGCAGTTCACCGATGTGATGATGCCGATGTAGTTGCGCGTGGCGACGCGCCCATCCGCGCGGCGGATTCCCTCGAAGGTTGCGGGCGTCGCGACATGCGCCGTGGGTTTCGCGTCCACGCCCCAGCCGTAGTCGCGCGCGAAATCGCCCATCTCCAGGTTGTGCACGTGCACCCAGGCGCCAGGCGCCACATCATCCGTCGCGAAGCCGATGATCTGGCCGTAGCGCCTGACCGCCTCGCCCCTGGCGATCGGCCGCGCCGCGACCTTGTGCCCGGCGGGGATGCGGCGCTCGCCCACGCTCACGCCCGGCGCGACGTCGGTGCCCGGCATGATGGTCGTGCGCGCGATGACGACATTGTCCTCCGCATGCAGGCGAATGACGGGGGAAAGGGCGGTGCTGCTCATGCGGGCGCGTCCTCGGGCGTTTCCGGCCCATCCTAGAGCAGATCCCGGCCGGATGGGATCATCGGATGGGGAGGCGCGGAAGCCGCACGCCCGCGCGAACGGAGGCTGCTCTAATCGAGCGTCACGCCCGTCTGGCGCACGATGCGCGCCCAGCGTTCGCGCTCGGCCGCGACGAAGGCGCCGAAGGCCTGGGGCGTACCGCCGGCGGGCTCGGCCCCGATGCTGCGCAGCCATTCGATCATGGCCGGGTCCGTCAGCATGCGCGCGATCTCGGCATTGTAGCGCGCAAGGATCGGCGCCGGCAGCCCGGCCGGCGCGAAGACACCCTGCCAGGAGGAGATCACCAGCTCCGGCAGGCCGCATTCGACCAGCGTCGGCACGTCGGGCAGCAGGCTGTTGCGCCGCGCGGTCGTGACGGCGATGGCGCGGACCCGTCCTTCGCGCGCGAGCGGCGCCGTGGTCGTGACGTTGTCCACGAACAGCTTGATCTCGCCCCCCATGATGGCGGTCAGCGCGGCGGCCGATCCGCGATAGGGCGCGTGCTGCAGGCGCAGGCCGAGCGTGTGGGACAGCAGCGCCCCCGTCAGGTGGTTCGATGTGCCGGCGCCGACCGAGGCATAGGGTTCCTCGGGATGCGCACGGAGCCAGGCGAGGAAACCGGGCCAGTCGCCCGGTACGGAGAGCCCGCCCACGATGACATTGGGCTGGTCCCAGACATGGATGATCGGCGTGAAGTCGCGCGCCGCATCGAAGGGCATGCGCGATCCCATGAGCGCGGGATTGATCGCCATGGGGCCGACCGGGGAGAGCGAGATCGTGTGGCCATCCGGCGCCGCCTGGGCGAGCGCCTGCATGGCGATGTTGGCGCCGGCACCGGGCCGGTTCTCCACCACCACGGTCTGGCCGAAGGCCTGCGTCAGCCCGTCGGCGAGCTTGCGGGTCAGCAGGTCGGCCGAGCCGCCCGGCGGAAAGCCCACCATGAAGCGCACGGGGCGCGTGGGCGCCCATTGCGGCTGCGCGGCGGCCGCGATCGGCGCCGACAGGGTTGCGGCAAGGACGCCGCGTCGCCTGGCCTGCATGGTCACTGCCGGACGTTGCCGTAGTAGGAATGCAGGCTGCCGCCCACGCTCACGGTCGGCCCCTGCACCGGCGCCGCGGTCGTCGCCGGCTCCCGCAGCGAGGCGCAGGCCGGCAGCGCCAGCAGCGCCAGAAGGGGCAGGATGCGCGTCATGCGGCACCTCCGTCGTTCAGGTGGCAGGCGCTGCGATGGCCGGGCGCGATCTCCCGCAGCACGGGCCGCTCCGCCTTGCAGCGGGGCATCGCATGGGGGCAGCGCGGATGGAAGTGGCAGCCGCTGGGCGGGTTGAGCGGCGAGGGGATCTCCCCCTTCACCACGGAGAAGGCGCGCTTGCGTCCCTCGATCCGCGGCACGGCGGACAGCAGCGACTGCGTGTAGGGGTGGTTGGCGCGCAGAAACACCTCTTCGGTCGGCGCCTCCTCCACCACCCGGCCGAGATACATGATCACGACCCGGTCGCTGAGATGCTCGACCACGCCGAGATCGTGGCTGATGAAGAGATAGGTGAGGTCGAGCTCCGCGCGCAGCCGCATGAAGAGGTTGAGGATCTGCGCCTGGATCGAGACGTCGAGCGCGGCCACCGCCTCGTCGCAGACGATCAGCTCCGGCTTCACCGCCAGCGCGCGGGCGATGCCGATGCGCTGGCGCTGGCCGCCCGAGAACTGGTGCGGGTAGCGCCGCTTGAAGGCGGGGTCGAGGCCGGCACGGCGCATCTGCTCGTCCACGTAGTCGCCGATGTCGCGACGGGGCACGATGCCGTGGACCAATGGCGCCTCGCCCACGATCTCCGCCACCTTCATGCGCGGATTCAACGACGCGTAGGGATCCTGGAAGATCATCTGCGTGCGCAGCTTGATCTCCCGCGCCCGCGCCGGGTCGAGCGCGCCGCTGTCGAGCCCGTTGCGCAGGATGGTGCCCGAGGAAGGTTCCAGGATGCCCGCGACCATGCGCCCGAGCGTGGACTTGCCGCAGCCGGATTCGCCCACCAGGCCCACCACCTCGCCGCGCCGGATCGTCAGGTCCACTTCATCGACGGCGTGCACCACGTCTTCCCGCACATGGGCGCCCATGCGCCTGGCGAGCTTCGCGGCGAAATCGAGCTTCTTGCCGAAGCGGCGGGAAATGGCGCGGAGTTCGACCATCGCTCCGGCGCCAGCGGGATGCGTCGCGCTCATGCGGCCTCCGCGGGCTCGAGCAGCGGGCGGTGGCAGCGGGCATCCCGGCCCGGCAGCAGGGCGCGCATGGCGGGCTCCGTGCGGCAGATCTCCGCCGCACGGGGGCATCGCGCCTGGAACGGACAGCCCGGCGGCAGGTTGAGCAGGGAGGGCGTCATGCCCGGGATCTGGCGCAGCGGCTCGCCCCGCTTGTTGCGCGACGGCACGCTGCCGATCAGGCCCGCGGTGTAGGGGTGCAGCGGCCTGTCCAGCACCTCCCCCACATCGCCATGCTCCACCACGCGGCCGGCGTACATGACCGCGATCTCGTCGGCGAGGCCCGCGACCACCGAGAGATCATGCGTGATCCAGATCAGGCTGGTGCCGGTCTCGCGCGTGAGCTTCTGCACCTCCGCCAGGATCTGGCCCTGGATCGTCACGTCGAGCGCGGTGGTCGGCTCGTCCGCCACGATCAGCTCCGGCCGGTGCAGCAGCGCGATGGCGATGGCGACGCGCTGGCGCATGCCGCCCGAGAACTGGTGCGGGTAGGATTTCAGCCTTTCGTCCGGCGAGGGGATGCCGACCATCCCGAGCGCATCGCGCGAACGCTGGCGCGCCTCCTCCCGGCTCACCTTCGCATGGGCCAGCACCGTCTCGATCATCTGCGTGTCGATGCGGAGCACCGGGTTCAGCGTCATCATCGGGTCCTGGAAGATCATCGCGATCCGGTTGCCGCGAAGATCGCGCATCTCCTGTTCGGACAGATGCGCGAGGTCCCTGCCCTGGAAGAGGACATGGCCGCCCACGATGCGGCCGGGCGGGTCCACCAGGCCCATGATCGAGAAGCCCGTGACGGTCTTGCCCGAGCCGGATTCACCGACGAGGCCCAGCACCTTGCCGCGGGGCACGGCGAAGGACACGTCGTCCACCGCCTTCACCACGCCGGCGCGCGTGAAGAAATGCGTCTGGAGGTTCCGCACCTCCAGCGTCGGCCTGTCCTGCGGCGCGCCGCTCATTTGCGCAGCCTCGGGTTCAGGACGTCGCGGAGCTGGTCGCCGACCAGGTTGATCGAGACGATCGTCACCAGCAGCGCGATTCCGGGATAGAAGGAGATCCAGTATTTTCCCGAGAGCATGTATTCGTAGCCGTTCGCGATCAGCAGGCCGAGCGAGGGTTCGGTGATGGGCACGCCGAGGCCGAGGAACGACAGCGTCGCTTCCAGCGCGATCGCGCGCGCGACCTGCATGGTGCCGACGACGATCAGTGGCGGCAGGCAGTTCGGCAGCAGGTGGCGGAACAGGATGCGGCGCGTGGGCAGCGCCAGGCATTGCGCGGCCTCGATGTATTCCCGCCGCCGCTCGACCAGCGCCGTGCCGCGCACCGTCCGGGCGTAGTAGGCCCATTCGACGATCACGAGGGCGATGACAACGTTCAAGATGCCCTTGCCGAGGAAGGCGAGGATCATCAGCGCCGCGAGGATCGCCGGGAAGGAGAGCTGCAGATCGACCAGCCGCATGATCGCGCTGTCGGTCTTGCCGCCGGCATAGGCCGCGAGCAGGCCGAGCGACGCGCCGACGAGGCAGGCGGTGAGCGCCGAACCCGCGCCGACCATGAGCGAGATGCGGAGCCCGTACATGATGCCCGAGAGCATGTCGCGGCCCTGGTCGTCGGTGCCGAGCCAGTAGGTGAAGCCCGCGCCGCCGACCGTGCCGGGTTCCATCCGCCCGTCCATGATGTCGAGCTGGGCGAGGTCGTAGGGATTCTGCGGCGCGATCCAGGGTGCCAGGATCGCAATCAGCGCGATGAGCGCGAAGACCATCAGCCCGAACAGCGCGATCCGGGATTCCGCGAATTCCGAGACGAAGCGCCGGAAGGGCGTTTCGACCCGTTCCGCCTTGGGCACCGGCGCCGGCGCGGCCTTGTCGAGGACGGCACTCATCGCGTCATCCCTTGCTCTCGAGCCGCACGCGCGGATCGAGCACCGAATAGGTCAGGTCCACGATCAGGTTGATGGTGATGAACATCATCACGATGATCATCAGATAGGCGACGATCACGGGGCGATCCAGCACGTTGATGCTGTCGATGATCAGCTTGCCCATGCCCGGCCAGGCGAACACCGATTCCGTGACCACCGAGAAGGCGATGGTGGAGCCGAGCTCCAGGCCGACGACCGTGACGACGGGGATCAGGATGTTCTTGAAGATGTGCACCATCGTCACGCGCGTGGGCGACAGCCCCTTGGCGCGGGCGAATTTCACGAAATCCATCAGCATGGTCTCGCGCACCCCGGCGCGCGTCAGGCGGATGACGAGGCTGATCTTGAAGAGCGCCAGGTTGACCGCCGGCATCAGCATGTGCGCGAGCCCGTCGCGCGTCAGGAAGCTCCATTGCACACCCTGGCCGCAGGGTTGCAGCCCGACGAAGCCGAGCAGCGAACAGGTCTCCCCCCGCCCGGTCGAGGGCAGCCAGCCCAGCTGCACGGCGAAGACCATGATGAGCATCAACCCGACCCAGAAGGTGGGCAGCGAGAAGCCCAGGATCGAGCCTGCCATCACGAGCTTCGACCCCGGCGCATTCGGCCGCATGCCCGCATACATGCCGAGCGGCAGGCCGATCAGGATCGCCAGGAACATCGCGCCGAAGGCGAGCTCCATCGTCGCAGGCATCTTCTGCAGGATCAGCCGCAGCGCAGGCTCGTTGAACACGAAGGAGCGGCCGAGATCGCCCTGCAGCGCGTTGCCGAGGAAGGTGAAATACTGCTCCCACAACGGCCGATCGAGGCCGAGCGCGGCGACGGCGCGTTCGCGTTCCAGCTGGTCGGCGTCCGGGCTGATCAGGATCTCGACCGGGTCGCCGATCGCATAGACGCCGATGAAGACCAGCAGCGACATCGCCAGCACGACGCCGGCCGCCTGGATCAGTCGCCGCAGCAGATAGACGATCATGCGCGGGCCTTCAGCGGGGTGCCGGGCGCACGTCCTGCGCGCGCGTCAGCTCGTCGTTGCGGGGCGTATGCTGGATGCCGCGCCGCATCGCCCAGACGTTGGTCTGGATGTGCAGCGGGATCACGCCGACATCCTCGGCGGCGATGCGCTGCGCCTGGATCACCAGCTCCTGCCGCCGCGGCTCGTTCATCTCGGTCAGCGACTGCTCCAGCAGCGCATCCACCCGGGCGTTGGAATAGCGGCCGCGGTTCGAGGGGCCCCAGCCACGCTCGCGGTTCACCGTCGCCAGGATGTTGCGGAGCGGATGCGAACCGTCCGGGTTCGATCCCCAGCCGATCAGGAACGCCGAGAAATCCTGCCGCCCGGCGCGGCCGACGAAGGTGGTCCAGGGCTGCACCTCCACCGTCGTGCGCACGCCGACGCGCGTCCACATCTGGCCGATCGCCTGCACGATGCGCGCATCGTTGATGTAGCGGTCGTTCGGGCCGTTCAACTGGATACGGAAGCCCTGCGGATAGCCGGCCTCGGCCAGCAGCCGGCGCGCGCCATCGGGGTCGAAGGCCGGGACGCGCACATCGGGCACATGGCCCTGCACGCCTTCGGGGATGAACTGGGATGCCGGCGTCGCGGCGCCTTCCATGACGCGATCGACGATCGCGCGGCGGTCGATCGCGATGGACAGCGCGCGCCGCACCCGCACGTCGCGCAGCGGGTTGCGCCCGAGCGGACGGCCGTCATTGTCGGTGATGAAGGGGGAGTTCTCGTTCTCCCCCCGCAGGAAATCCAGGCCGAGATAGATCAGCCTGAGCCCGGTGATCTCGGACAGCGTCACCCGCTGGTCGCGGCGCAGATTGGCGAGATCGGAGGTCGGCACCTGGTCGATGATCTCGACATCGCCCGCGAGCAGCGCCGCCGTGCGCGCGGCATCGTTGGTGATCATGCGGTAGTTCACGCGCTGATAGGCCGGCCGGTCGCCCCAGTACCGGTCGTTGCGCTCGAACTCGATGCGGTCGCCGTTGCGGTGGGAGACCACGCGCCAGGGACCGGTGCCGATGGCGGCGCGGCCGGCGTTGAAATCCTCGGTCGTCGCGCGCTCATGCGTCTCGCGGTCCAGGATCGCGACATTCGTCATGTCGAGCGGCACGAGCGGATAGGGCGTGGCGGTGCGCAGCCGGATGGTGAGCGGATCGACGATCTCCACAGCCGTGATCGGGCGCGTGTAGATCGCGAAGGAGGACGGGCTGTTCGGCACGTTCGGCACGCGCTGCAGGGTGAAGGCCACGTCCTCGGCGGTGAAGGCGTTGCCGTTGTGGAAACGCACATCGGGGCGCAGGCGGAACTCCCACGTCGTCGGGTCCACCGCACGCCATTCCGTGGCGAGGCCCGGCACGCTGCGCGCCAGCTGGTCCGTGCCGACCAGCCGGTCGAACACCATCCAGGCGACCGCGTTGTTCGGCGAGAGCTGGTGGTAATGCGGGTCGAGCGAGGTGACCGGCGCGCCGACCGCCATGGTGAGCGACTGTGCCGACGCGACGCTGCCTGCCATCGTCAAGGCCAATGCCGGCATGGCCGCGAGGGCCATGGCACGCACACCACCCATCCTTGGTCTCCCCGTTTCTTGCCCAGCTGAACCGAAGCCTAGCAGTCCGCAAAGCACGCCGCTATAGCCGGTGAGACCGCGCCGAACGCAACCGGGAGAGCTTCCACCATGCGCCGCAGCCTGGCCGCCCTGGCCCTGTCCGCCCTGCTGCCCGCCGCCGCCGGTGCGCAGAACCTCACCATCGCCATCGGCGGCTCGCCCACCTCGCTCGACCCGCATTTCTACAACGCCTCGCCGAACTCCTCGCTCGTCTCGCACCTGTTCGACCGGCTGGTGGAGCAGGATGCGCAGGCGCGCATCCGGCCGATGCTGGCCGAGAGCTGGACGGCCGTGTCGGAGACCGTCTGGGAGTTCAAGCTTCGCCCGAACGTGCAGTGGCATGACGGGCGCCCCTTCACCGCGGACGATGTCGTCTTCACCATCGGCCGCGTGCCGAACGTGCCGAACAGCCCCGCCTCCTTCGCGGGCTTCGTGCGCGCCATCCAGCGGATCGAGGTGGTCGATCCCCTGACCATCCGCTTCCACACGGCGGCCCCGCACCCGCTGCTGCCGACCGAGCTCGCTTCGGTGCAGATCGTCTCCCGCCATGTCGGCGAGGGCGCGTCGACCGAGGATTACAACAGTGGCCGCGCGGCGATCGGCACGGGCGCCTACCGGCTGGTCTCGCACCGGCAGGGCGACCGGACCGAGTTCACGCGCAACGACGGCTACTGGGCCGGGCCGCAGCCCTGGCAGCGCGTCTCCTACCGCTTCGTCGCGAACGATCCCGCACGCACGGCGGCGCTGCTCGCGGGCGATGTGGACGTGATCGACCAGGTGCCGTCCACCGACCTGCCGCGCCTGCGGCGCGAGCAGCGGATCCAGGTCTTCGAGATCCAGGGCCTGCGCGTGATCTACCTGATCCCCGACTACAGCCGCACCGACAACCCGATCCAGGTCACGGACAACAACGGCCAGCCCTTGCCGCGCAACCCCTTCCAGGACGTGCGCGTGCGGCGCGCGCTGTCCATGGCGATCGATCGCGCGGCGCTGGCCGAGCGCGTGATGGAAGGCACGGCGCGGCCGACCGGGCAGTGGCTGCCACCGGGCTCCTTCTCCTACAACCCCGATATCGGCGTGCCGGCGGTGGACCCCGACGGCGCGCGGCGCCTGCTGGCGGAGGCAGGATTCCCGCAGGGCTTCCGCATGGTGCTGAACACGCCGAACGACCGCTACCCCAACGACGCACGCACCGCGCAGGCGGTGGCGCAGATGTGGACGCGCATCGGCGTGCGGACCGAGGTGCAGGCGCTGCCCTGGACCACCTACGCAGCGCGTGCCGCGCGGCAGGAGTTCAACATGCGCCTCGTCGGCTGGGGCAGCGTGACCGGCGAGGCGTCCTACATGCTCGCCAACATCTTCGGCACCTATGACCGGGAGCGGCGGCGGGGTGCAGCGAACTCCTCGCGCCATTCCAACCCGCAGCTCGATGCGCTGACCGAACGCGCGGTTGCCACGTTGGACGATGCGCAGCGCGAGATGCTGCTGCGCCAGGCGGTCGCGATGGTCAGCGAGACCCAGGCGATGATCCCGCTCTTCCAGCTCGTGAATTTCTGGGCCACACGCCGCGGCTTCGTCTATGAGCCGCGCATGGACGAACGGACCACGGCGATGGCCGTGCGGCCGGGAAACTAGGCGCCCTCAACCACCGAGCGCGTGCCTGGCTCTCGCGCCCTGCTCGGATGCGCTGGCGGTGGCGGTCGGGGTGGGGGCACGCACGCTCATCCCTCTCGTCGTGGCGCGGTTGCGGCGATCAGAAAACTCGCGGCCGCCAGCAGCGCGACGGCCAGCAACAGCCACGGCACCGGCCCGTAGCCGCCCGCCTCCTGCCAGACGAGCGCGATGGTCACCGGCGCCAGCGTCCGCGGCAGCACGGCGATCGCGCTCATCGCGCCCGTGATGGCGCCGAAATTCGCACGGCCCATAATCTCCATGACACCCGTCGCGCGGATGATGACGATCAGTCCGTCGCCGACCGCCCAGCACAGCACGAAGACCAGCAGCACAACCAGGTCGGCGCCGGCCAGGGCCAGGGTCAGCATCGCCAGCGGCAGCAGGGTGGTCGAAACCGCCCCCACCAGCCGCACGCTGGCCCTTGAACCCAGCGCGTACAGGGCCGCGCGCGCCGCCACCTGCGTCGGGCCATGCAGCGTCGGGATGAGCAGCGCCAGCGCCTCCGACAGCCCGCGTTCCCGGAGCATCGGGATCAGATGCGCGCCAAGGCCGGTCGCCACGAAGGCCTGCGCCGCGAAGCAGAGCGAGAGCCCCACGAAGGCACGGCGCCGCATGGCCTCGGCAAGCCGCATGGGCGGGTGCGCCGCCGCGGGCGGCGCGGGCTTCGGTTCGCGCCAGAGCAGGCCGAAGGCGATGAAGCCCGAGAGCGTCTGCATGGCCGCGAAGGCATCCTGCGCCCCCCGCCAGCCGAAGGCGCCGATCAGCACATCCGCCAGCGGCAGGAAGGCCGTGGCCGTCATGCCCGTGATGAAGGTGATGGCGATGAT
>JAYRQX010000923.1:0-3492 GCA_041910415.1 Acetobacteraceae bacterium
GGGGCTGCGCCATGTGGGCGCGGTTGCGGCGCAACCCCGGCCGGGGCTGGTGCGGCGCTTCGGGGCGGGGCTGGCGGCGCGGCTGGACGAGATCGCAGGGCATCGCGCGCGGCCGATCGAGCCGCTGCAGCCGCCGCCGGAATTCACCGCGGTGCGGATTTTCCCGGAACCGATCGCGACACGGGAGTCCATCGAGGCAGCGCTGGACGGGGAGGCGGCGAAGCCTCCACCCTGCCTCTCCGCCGCTTCCCAGGGGAGGGAATGGCGCCCTCCCCTGCGAGCAACGCGAGCGGGGGAGGGTCGGGGTGGGGGCGATCTCCCCTCTGACGATTTGTCCGGAACCGCGAATTTTTCCGCGGCCTCCCCACCCCAGCCCGGCCTTTTGTCCGAGATCGCGCAAAAACTCCTCGCCGCCGGCCGCGGCGCGCGGCGCGTGGTGCTGCGGGCGGACCGGGCGGATGGCGTCGTGCAGCGCATCGCCATCGGCACCGGGATTGCGACGCGGGAGGTGCGGCACCTGCGGCAACTCCTGGCGCGACAGCTCGACAGGCTGGAGCCCGATTGCGGCTACGATCGCCTGGCCCTGGATGTTGTGCAGAGCGATCCTCTTCATGCCGAACAGGCGGGCCTCGACGCGGCAGGCGGCGCGACGCAGGGCGCGGCCCTGGCGGAATTGCTGGACCGGCTCTCGCAGCGCGTCGCGGTGTGGCGCCCCGCTCCGCAGCGGAGCCACTGGCCGGAGCGCGCCGTGTCGCGCGCATCCCCCTTCGGGGATGTGACGGTCCCCGCAGGCTGGGCCGCGCGCCCGCGCCCGGTGCGGCTGCTGCGGCGGCCGATCCCCATCCGGGTGATGGCCGTGCTGCCGGACGAGCCACCCTTCCAACTGCGCCTCGGCCGCCAGGGCCATCGCGTGCTGCGCGCCGAAGGCCCGGAACGCTTCGAACCCGAATGGTGGCGCGACCGGGCAGACCGGCTTTTCCGCGACTACTACCGCGTGGAGCTGTCCTCCGGCGCCCGCCTCTGGGTCTGCCGCGCCGGCTTCGCCAGGCCGGATCAGGAGGCGCGCTGGTTCCTGCATGGATATTTCGCGTGACGGCGTTCGCGGAACTCGGCGCGCTGACCAACTTCTCCTTCCTGGAAGGGGCGTCGCATCCGCAGGAGATCGTGGCCCAGGCGAGGATGCTGGGGCATGCCGCGATCGGCGTGGCCGACCGCAACAGCTTCGCCGGCGTGGTGCGCGCCCATGTGGAAGCGAACAACCCGGACAAGAAGCGGATGCGCTTCGTCCCCGGCGTGCGGATCGCGCTCACGGATGGCATGGAGTACCTGGCCTGGCCGAAGGATCGCACGGCCTATGGGCGGCTGACGCGGCTGCTTTCGACGGCGCGGATGAACGCCCCCAAGGGCGCGTGCCCCATCACGCGCGACATGCTGCTGGGCGCGGTGGAAGACCAGGCCCTCGCCATCCTGGCGCCGGAGCGGATCGACGCCGCCTTCGCCGAGCGCCTGCGCGCCGATGCGGCGGTGATGAATCCGCATCTCGCGCTCAGGCTCCACTGCGCCGTCCAGAACCGCCACCGGGGCGATGACCGCAAGCGGATGGACCGGCTTGCGACGATGGGCGTGCCGCTTCTGGCCGCTGGCGGCGCGCGGTTCCATGTGCCGCAGCGCAGGCGGCTGGCCGACGTGCTGACCGCGATCCGCCTGCGCACGACCGTGGATGAGCTGGGCCTTGCGGCGGAAGTGAATGCCGAGGCGCATCTCAAGCCCGTGGACGAGATGCTGCGCCTGTTCCGCGGCCATGAGGACGCGGTCCACAACACGATGGAGATCGTGCGGACCTGCCGCTTCTCCCTGGCGGACCTCGAGTATCAATATCCCCACGAAATCCTGGATGAAGGGCTTTCGGCGCAGCAGACGCTGGAACGGCGCGTGGAGGCTGCCCTGTCCGCACGCCAGGAGCCCACCACGGACAAGCTTCGGAAACGGCTGACCGATGAGCTCGCCCTGATCGCGCAGCTTGGTTATGCGCCCTATTTCCTGACCGTCCACGAGATCGTGCGCTTCGCGGCCGCGCAGAAGATCCTCTGCCAGGGGCGCGGATCGGCGGCGAATTCGGCGGTCTGCTACGTGCTCGGCATCACCGCCGCCGATGTCGAGGCCCATGATCTGCTGTTCGAGCGCTTCATCAGCAGCGCCCGCGACGAGCCGCCCGACATCGACGTGGATTTCGAACATGAGCGGCGCGAGGAAGTGATCCAGTGGATTTATGAACGCTATGGCCGCGACCGCGCGGCCATCTGCGCCACGGTGAATCGCTATCGTCCCCGCGGCGCGATACGGGAGGTCGGCAAGGCACTGGGTCTTTCGGAGGACATCACCGCCGGCCTCGCCAAGGGTGTCTGGAGCCCATATGGCGACCGCGATATCAGCGAGGTCGCGACCGAAGGCGGTTTTGCCCCCGAGGAGAATTCGCGGCTGAGCATGGCGATCGAGCTTGCCGAGGAGATCCAGGACTTTCCGCGCCACCTCTCCACCCATGTCGGCGGCTTCGTCATCACCGAGGCACCGCTGGTCGAGCTCGCTGTGGTCACCAACGCGACCATGGCGGATCGCACAACCATCGAATGGGACAAGGACGACGTCGAGGCGCTGCGCATGATGAAGGTCGATGTGCTGGGCCTCGGCATGCTGTCCTGCCTGCGTCGCGGCTTCGATCTGATCGAGCAGCATTGCGGCGAGCGCATCGCGCTGCGCGACCTGACGCCCGACGATCCCGCTGTCTATGACATGCTGTGCCGCGCCGATGCGATCGGCGTCTTCCAGGTGGAGAGCCGCGCGCAGCTGAACATGCTGCCGCGGCTGAAGCCGAAGGCGTTCTACGACCTGGTGGTGGAGGTGGCGATCGTACGCCCGGGGCCGATCCAGGGCGACATGGTGCATCCCTATCTCCGCCGGCGCGATGGAACCGAGAAGGTGCATCTCCCCGGCCCCTCGCCCGAGCACGGGCCACCGGACGAGCTTCGCAGCGTACTCAAGGACACCTACGGCGTGCCGCTGTTCCAGGAACAGGCGATGCGCATCGCCATCGTCGCAGCGGGTTTCACGCCGACCGAGGCGGATCAGCTTCGTCGCGCCATGGCGACCTTCCGCAATGCCGGCACGGTCTCCACATTCCAGGACAAGTTCGTCTCCGGCATGGTGCAGCGCGGCTACGATCCCGGTTTTGCGGAGCGCTGCTTCCACCAGATCGAAGGTTTCGGGAATTACGGCTTCCCCGAAAGCCACGCCATGTCCTTCGCGCTGCTCGTCTACGCCAGCGCCTGGGTGAAGCGGTACTATCCGGCGGTCTTCACCTGCGCGCTGCTCAACAGCCAGCCCATGGGTTTCTATTCGCCGGCGCAGCTCGTGCGCGATGCGCGGGAACACGGCGTGCACGTGCGGCCCGTGGATGTGAGCCACAGCGACTGGGATTGCACACTGGAGCCGGAC
>JAYRQX010000924.1:0-3353 GCA_041910415.1 Acetobacteraceae bacterium
AGGGCGGTCCGCTCGCCTGGATTGACCTGTTCTTTGCACGCGATTGACGCACATCAACGACAAGCCATCCGCCTGACCGTTTTGTGACACCCTGACCATCCGAGGAAGGGGAGCACGGCGATGCCGATCGACGGACCGACCACCAGCAAGGACCCGCGGCCCGCGCCCGCGGACGACAGCGCGCGCTCGATCGGTGGCGCCGCGGCGGCGCTCGGCACCACGGCGAAGCGCAGCAAGCCCGCGCATGACCCGGAAGCCGTCCGCCGCGCCTTCGAGACCGGCGCCTATCCCTACGCCACGCGGCTGACCGAGAAGGAATACGAGCAGCGCGTGATGCCGCTGCAGGTGGAGCTGCTGAAGGCGCAGAATTGGATCAAGGAATCCGGCGAGCGCATCATCGTGCTGTTCGAGGGCCGCGACGCCGCCGGCAAGGGCGGCACCATCAAGCGCTTCATGGAGCACCTGAACCCGCGCGGCGCGCGCATCGTCGCGCTGGAGAAGCCCAGCGAGCGCGAGCGCGGCCAGTGGTATTTCCAGCGCTACGTCCAGCATCTGCCGGCCGGCGGCGAGATCGTCTTCTTCGATCGCTCCTGGTACAATCGTGCCGGCGTCGAGCGCGTGATGGGCTTCTGCACCCCCGGCGAATACCTGGAGTTCATGCGCCAGGCGCCGGACCTCGAACGCATGCTGACGCGCACGGGTACCAGGCTCTTCAAGTTCTGGTTCAGCGTGACGCGCGAGGAGCAGCACCGCCGCTTCAAGTCGCGCGAGACCGACCCGCTGAAGCAGTGGAAGCTCTCGCCCATCGACAAGGCGAGCCTCGACAAGTGGGACGACTACACCGAGGCCAAGGAGGCGATGTTCTTCTACACCGACACCGCCGACGCGCCCTGGACCATCGTGAAGTCGGACGACAAGAAGCGCGCCCGGCTGGAAGCGATGCGCCACTTCCTGAACATGCTGCCCTACCCCGACAAGGACGAGCACGTCGTGCACGAGCCCGACCCGCTGATCGTCGGCAGCACCGCGCATGTCATCAAGCGCAGCGCGCATATCCTCGGCAAGTCGCTGCATCCCGGGCAGCGGCGGGGGAATGGGAAGGGCTGACGGGACACCGCCGCCGGAACGGGAGGCCCCGGGACCCGTCCCGGGCAATCCTGGCCCGCGCAGATCGCGCTTGCGGTGGGGATGGCCCTGGCGCCAATTCCCCGCCGAGCCGTGACGGGGAGCACTGATCATGCCTGATGCTGTCAAATGCGTGGCCGTGGTGCAGGGCGCACCCGATGCCGTCGTGCAGGCGCTCTTCGCGCAGCTCGTGGCGGAATGGCGACCGGCCCACCGCCTGGCCGGCGTGATCGCGGAGAGCCACGGGCTCGCGGACCGCACCTGCAGCGCCGGGCATCTGCGCAGCATCGCCAGCGGCGTTGCCTTCCCGATGTTCCAGGACCTCGGACCGGGCTCGACGGCGTGTCACCTCGCCGGCGGCGGCGTCCTCGTTGCCGCGGAAGCGGTGCGGCGGGATATCGCGGCGGGATGCGACCTGGTCGTCCTGAACAAGTTCGGCAAGCTCGAAGCGGACGGCCGCGGCCTGCGCGATGCCTTCGCCGCGGCGATCGAGGCCGGGTGCCCCATCCTCACCTCCGTCTCGCCGGCCTTCGCGGCCGCCTGGCAGGAATTCGCCTCGCCGCTCTTCGTGGTGCTGCCGGCCGACGCCGCGCGGATCCGGGACTGGTGGCAGAGCGTCGCGGCGACGGCGCAGCCCGCGCTCCCGGCCTGAGCGGCGCGCGGCGGCGCGCCGTCAACCGGACCTCACTGCCACAGGGCCGGGTTCGCCAGGTGCTCCGCGATCTTCGTGGACACGGCCTCGATCAGCTGCTGCCCCTTCGCGACCGAGGCCGTCCGCGCATCGCCGATCACGCCGCTGGCCGTGATCTCCTTGAACGACTTCCGCCGATACAGCGCCGAGGGCTGGCCGGGGGCGCGGCTCGTCGCCGGCCCATGCGCGGCATCCAGCCGGTCCATGCGCACCGCCTCGGGCATCAGCGCCATGACCATGGAGGTCTCGGCCTCGCAGGCATGCATCAGCCCGGACTGGCGGTCGAGCAGCGGCGCGATCGCCTCCGGCGCCAGGTGCCAGTAGGTGCCGGCCGCGACGGGAATGCCGAGCTCGGTCGAGAATTCCGACGCCGCCACGGCGACCGCCTCGGCGTTCCCGCCATGGCCGTTCAGCAGCATCACGCGCTTGAAGCCGACGCGGCAGATGGATTTCACCACGCCGCGCAGCACGGCGACGAAGGTTTCGGCATCCAGCGTCACGGTGCCGCCGAAGGCCATGTGGTGCTCGGCAAGGCCGGTCCAGACGCAGGGGGTGACCACGACGCGCTGGTGGTGCTGATCCACCAGCTTGCGCGCGCTCGCCTGCGCGACCGCCGTCGCGCACAGGATGTCCACCCCCGTGCCGAGATGCGGCCCGTGCTGTTCGAGCGAGGCGACCGGCACGATCGCCAGGCCGAATCGCGCGGCGCGGTTGTTCAGCTCCCACGCCGTCAGCTTCATCCATTCGATCTCGTTGTCAGCCATGGTCTCGATCCCCTATTCGGCGCGCGCGCCGGATTGCTCGACGAGGTCCCGCCACTTCTGTTCCTCGGCCCGCCAATAGGCCAGGAAGGCCTCGGGCGTCGGATCGGTGACCGGGTTGAAGGAGAGCGGCCGCAGCCGCTCGGCGAAGGCCGGCTCGCCCATCACCTGGACGATGGCGCGATGCAGCGTCGCGATGGCGGGCGCGGGCGAACCCGCGGTGGTGGTGATGGAGTACCAGTTCAGCGCATCGATCCCCTGCCCCGGCAGCAGTTCGTCCATCGCGGGCAGTTGCGTGAGTTCCGGGACGTAGTCCACGCGGCTTGCGGAACCGACGGCGAGCGCGCGGACGCGGCCTTCGCGGATATGCGGCAGGAAGGCGGGGATGGCGTCGAACATCATGTCGATATTGCCGGCCAGCAGGTCCTGGATCGCCGGCGCGCCGCCGCGATAGGGCACATGCGTGATCTGCGTCCCCGCCGTGCGGTTCAGCTTCTCCAGATACAGATGGCTGATCGTGCCGGTGCCCGAGGAGCCCATGGTGACGCGCCCCGGATTGGCGCGGGCGAAGGCGAGGAGCGCCTGGACGCTGCGCCAGGGCCGCTGCGGGTTCACGACGAGGACGATGGTCGAATAGGCGATGCGCGTGACGGGGGCGAGGTCGCGCAGCGGCTGGATCGGCATCTGGCTGCGATAGAGCCACTGGTTCGCCGCGATGACGTTGGCCGAGCAGAGCAGCAGCGTGTGCCCGTCCCGCTCGGCCTGCGCGACCGCCG
>JAYRQX010000925.1:0-1527 GCA_041910415.1 Acetobacteraceae bacterium
AAGCCGGGGAAGGTCACGTCGGGAAGCTGGTTCGTGAGCGCGCCCCGCAACAGCGCCTGATGCTGCTCGTCATAGTTCGGCGCCGGTTGGCGGAAGGCGATGCGCACATCCGAGTTGGCGGCCTGGAAGGCTTCCGCGATCGGATTGAAGAAGCGCGCGAAGGATGGGTTGGCGAACAGCACGTCGAGCGTGACCCGCGCCTGGGCCTGGGCCAAGGCCGGCATGGCCAGCGCGCCCGCGCCGGCGAGAAGGGTGGAGCGGCGTGTGAGCATGGGTCTCTCCTGTCGTTGGTTCAGCGTGGTCCGGTCATGGTGATGCCGCGCAGGAAGGCGCGCCGCGCCACGAGGAAGGCGAGGATGAGCGGCGCGGTGACAAGGCCGGCGCCCGCCATCAGGGCACCGTAATTGCCGCCGGATTCCGTGTCGCGGAAACCGAGGATGCCCAGCGGCGGCGTCGCGCGCTCCGCCGAGGTCACGACGATCAGCGGCCAGTAGAGGTCGTTCCAGTGCGCGACCACCGAGAAGACCGAAAAGGCGGCGATCGCCGGCAGCGCCGCCGGCGTGGCCAGGCGCCACACGATCTCGAACTCCCCCATGCCATCGAGGCGCGCGGCGTCCAGGATCTCGTCGGGATAGGAGCGGAAGAACTGGCGGAAGAGGAAGATGCCGAAGACGCTGAGGGCGAAGGGCGCGATCAGCGCGAAGAAGCTGTCGAGCAGGCCGCCATAGGCGAGGCCGAGATAGATCGGCAGCGCCGGCACCTGGATCGGCACGCAGAGGCCGAAGAGCACCAGGCCGAACAGCGCGCCACGGCCGCGGAAGCGCAGCTTGGCCAGCGCATAGGCAGCCGGGATGGCGGCGGCGAGCTGCAGCAGGAGGACGCCGAGGCAGACGATCGCACCGTTCAGCATCGTCCGCGGCAGGTTCCCCTCCGTCAGCGCCCGCGCATAATTCTCGAAGCCCGCGAAGCGCCCGGGGATGGGATTGAAGACCGCGCCGAAGACCTCCTCCGCCGGGCGGATGGAGGTGAGCAGCATCCAGGCGAAGGGCGCGAGCATCACCGCCGCGCCGGCGAGCAGCACGGCATGGGCGAGCAATCGCGGCAGGATCGCCGGGCGGGTCATGCGTAGTGCACCCGGCGGTCGATCAGCCGTGCCTGGAGGATCGAGAGCAGCACGAGGAAGGCGAGCAGCACCATCGTCATCGCCGCCGCATAGCCGGTGCGGAAATACTGGAAGCCTTCGAGGTAGAGCACATAGAGCAGGGTCTCGGTCGCACCGAGCGGCCCGCCCCGCGTCAGCACCACCACCGTGTCGAAGACCTTGAAGGCGGTGATGGTGCTGGTGACGGTGACGAACATGGTCGTCGGTCCCAGCATCGGCCAGGTGACGCGCAGGAAGCGATCGGGCGCGGAGCGCGCGCCGTCCAGCGCGGCGGCCTCGTAGAGCTCGCGCGGGATGGCGGAGAGGCCGGCAAGGAACAGCACCATGTTGAAGCCGATCACCTGCCACAGCCCGATCACGGCCAG
>JAYRQX010000926.1:0-2152 GCA_041910415.1 Acetobacteraceae bacterium
ATGTGGGGTGCGGCCGGGCACTGTCCAGCCGTCCCGGCTCACGCGGCGCGGCGGGCCGCCGGCACACCGCGCATGCGCCCGCCGGGCAGTGCGCCCGGGATGGCGGCGGACTGGTCGGCCGCGCGCAGCAGCTTCGCCCAGTCCACGCCCGTCTGCACGCCCATGCGCTGGAACATCCAGACCACGTCCTCGGTCGCGACATTGCCGGTCGCCCCCGGCGCGAAGGGGCAGCCGCCGATGCCGCCGGCCGCGGAATCGATGACACGGCAGCCGGCCTCATACGCCGCGAGCACATTGGCCACGCCCATCCCGTAGGTGTCGTGGCCATGGAAAGCAAAGCGCGTGCCCCACATGCGGTGCGCATGCTCGAAGACCCGCCGCACCTGGTCGGGCGAGGCATTGCCCGTGGTGTCGGCCAGCGCGATTTCCATCTCCGGGTCGATGGCGACGACCCGCTCCACGAAGTCGAGTGCATCCTGGACGGGCACCACGCCCTCGAAGGGGCAGTGGAAGCAGCAGGAGAGGTTGAACCGGATTTTTGTTCCCTTGGGTGTTGCCCTGACGATCTCGGTCAGGCCTGCGAGGCTCTCGGCGCGCGTGCGGTTCACGTTCGCCTTGTTGTGCCCCTCCGTCACCGACATGAAGAGGCCGAGGCGGTCCGCGCCATGCGCGATCGCCGCTTCAAAGCCCTTCCGGTTCGGCACCAGCACCGTGCATTCGAGCCCGGGGAGCGTCTTGGCCGCGGCGAGCACCGCCTCGGTCCCCGCCATCTGCGGGATGGCCTTGGGCGAGACGAAGGAACCGACCTCCATGCGCCGGATCCCGGCGTCGTAGAGTGCGCGGATCAGCGCGATCTTCGCCTCCGCGGTCACGATTGGCGAGGCGATGGACTGGATGCCGTCGCGCGGGGCGACGTCGCTGATGATCACGTCCGACATGGTCTCGTTCTCTCTGCCCGGCGGGGTTTGCGGCGTCAGAAGCTGTCCGTGAACTCGGCCGCCGCCGGACGGCCCCGAAGCCGCTCCTCATACATCCGCTTCGGCATGATCACCAAGGTGCCGCGGCGCTGGCCGCTCTCGAGCGCGGGCGGCGCGATTGGAAACAGGAAGGCGAACGCCTCCGCCCGCGCAAGCTGCGGCTTGAGGCATTCGAGCGTAAGCTCGGCACCGGGGCCGTAGCTGTCGAAGCCGTAATCGTGGAAGGGATGGCGGAAGTCGTCGCAGAACACGACGAACTCCGCGAAGCGGTCGGCGATGATGGTGACCTCCTCCGCCAGCGGCAGGTCATCGCGCCAATGGGCATCGAGATAGAAGAAGGGGCACTGGAAGCCAGCCGAGAGCGTCGTGCAGAAGTGGCGCAGGAACGCGCGCGAATCGGCCTGGAACAGCCGGACATCGGGGCAGGGGAGCAGGCGCGAGGCGGCACGCAGGTGGAATCCCGGGTCCAGTTCGCAGGCAAAGACCGGACGGCCCAGGCCCGCGAACATCTCGGTCGTCGTACCCACGAAGGCGCCGGTCTCGACCAGGGCATCGAAGCGGAAGAGCCGGTCGAGCTGCTCGAACAGACGCTGCCGCCGCTGCTGCCCGTTGAAGGGTCCGCCGAAGCCGATGCGTTCATGCGGCAGCCGGACGTCGCGCGCGACGGCGCCCGTCAGCTCGCGCAGGAAGGCCATGACGGCGGCGGGTGGGTTCCGACGTGCGATGAGCCGGCGGATCGCGGGCGTCACCTCCGCCAGGAAGCGGAACCACTCCTCATCCTGCACAAGGCCATGGTGGTTGAGCAGGCCGCCCGGCGGTGCCGCGGCATCCGGCAGGGGCGTCACGGGCTCGGCAACCGGTACCAAGGCGACCCGCCGCAGATGCGGGACGTCGCCCTTGGCCCGCAGGGTGAGGGCATGCGAGCCGGCTGGCAGCACCGCCGTACCCTGGAACCGCCAGCTTGCATCCACCTCGGTCCAGCCACCGGTCGTTTCCGCGGCCACATCGCCGCGCACCTGCCGGCCATCGATCAAGAAAGCCATCGGTCGCGGCTCGTACGACGCGTATTCGATCCAGATCTCGTGCGGGCCGGCGCGCGTCTCGCAGCGGAACTCAAGCTGCGGCGACGCGGGCGAGGCCTCGTCGCGGATCAACAGCGACGCGCCATAGGCGGC
>JAYRQX010000927.1:0-3690 GCA_041910415.1 Acetobacteraceae bacterium
CCAGCGTTTCGGCGCCGTCGGGCGCCTGCAGCCCGGCGCCGCAGTCGGCGACGAGGCCATCCACGACCAGCAGCGCGCCGGGCGCATCGAGGCCGGTCGCGGGGTCGAGCAGGCGGGCATTGCTCAGGAACAGTGGGCGCATCACGTGTTCCGCTTCAGGTTGCGCGCCAGCAGGTCCAGCACCGCCATGCGGCAGGCGACGCCCATCTCCACCTGCTCGCCGATCACGCTGCGGGTCGGGTGGTCGGCGATGGCGCTGTCGATCTCGACGCCGCGGTTCATGGGTCCCGGATGCATGATGATGGAATCCGGCTTGGCGACGGCCAGCTTGTCCCGGTCCAGCCCGAAGAAGCGGAAGAATTCTCTCGACGATGGCACCAGCCCGCCGCTCATCCGCTCCTTCTGCAGGCGCAGCATCATCACCACGTCGGCGTCGCGCAGGCCCGCCTTCATGTCGTGGAAGACCTCCACGCCGAAGCGGTCCGCTTCGGATGGGATCAGCGTGGGCGGGCCGACGATCCGCACCCGCGCGCCCATCGTCGTCAGCAGATGGATGTTCGACCGCGCGACGCGGCTGTGTAGGATGTCGCCGCAGATGGCGACGATCAGCCCCTCCAGCCGGCCCTTGCGGCGGCGGATGGTGAGCGCATCCAGCAGCGCCTGGGTCGGATGCTCATGCGTGCCGTCGCCGGCATTGATCACCGCCGCCGCCACCTTCTGGCTCAGCAGCGCCGGCGCGCCGGATTGCGCATGGCGCACGACGAGAAGATCGCAATGCATGGCGTTCAGCGTGCTCGCCGTGTCGAGCAGCGTCTCGCCCTTGTTCACGGAGGACGTCGAGACGGACATGTTGATCACGTCCGCGCCGAGCCGCTTGCCCGCGATCTCGAAGGAGGTCCGGGTCCGCGTGCTGTCCTCGAAGAACAGATTGATCAGCGTGCGGCCCTTCAGCAGGTCGCGCTGCGTCTTGCCCTGGCGGTTGAGCAGGGCATAGCTCTCGGCCAGGTCGAGCATGTCGGCGATGGAGGGCTGTTCCAGCCCTTCGATCGCGAGGAGGTGCTTATGGGGGTATGACACGGGGCCGCACCATAGGCGCGGAGGCCCGGAGTCGGCCAGAGCACCCTGCCTTCAGTCGCTGAAGCAAAGCAGCCGCAGCACCGACTCCGTCGCATTCGCGGCGAGCACCGCGGAATCGGCCCGCCGCGGCTCGGCCCGCACCGGCCGCACGCCATGGCGCGTCAGCGGGCTGTACACCCGCTCGATCCGGATGCCGACGGCGAGCGGCACAGCGGGATTGTCCTTGTCCTCCGGGTGCGCGGTGCGCGCGGCAGGCACGCCGATCGCCGGGCCGGAGGCATCGAGCAGGGGGCCGCCCGAATTGCCGGCCCAGGTGCGGGCGTCGTGCAGGACGCGATGGGGATCGGTGCCGCTGAGCCCGCCCATGCCGGCTACCCGTTCTTATGCCCCGGCAATGCGCCGCGGGTGCGGCTCGCCTCCTGCTCGTCCAACCAGCGCGCCAGGCCGCGCACCAGGTCGGAACGGGCGACGATGCCGACGAGCCGACCGTCCGTGACCACGGGGATGCGCTTGATGCCCTTGGCGTGCATCAGCGCGGCGATCTGCCGCGCCGGCATGTCCTCCGGCACCGTCACGACCTCGCTCTGCGACATGGCGTGCTTCACCGTATGGCGTTCGGCGCGCAGCGCCTCGACGAAGGCGGGCGCGACCTCGAAGCCCTGGCCGAGCGTTTCGAGCCATTTCTCCTCCCGCTCGGGCAGGCTTTCGCGCCAGCGTATCAGGTCGCCTTCGGTCAGCGTGCCGACCAGCCTGCCGGCGGCGTCCACCACGGGCAGGCCGCTGATGTGGCGTTCGGCCATGATCTGCACGACGCGGCGCAGCGGCGTTTCGGGATGCACCACCGCCACGTCGCGGGTCATCAGGTCCCTGGCGCGGTAGGGCGATTCGTCGAACATCGGCATCAACTCCCGCTGCGGTCATTCCGTGGGCAGGCTTATGGACAGGCGCCCCGGTCGCCGCCTTGCGCGAGCGCAAGGCAGGCCCTCAACGCATCCCCAGGGTTTGGCGCAGCCGCGCGGCAAGCACCTGCTGCCCCTGCTGGTCGTGCCCTTCGCGTAGCACCCGGCGGGTGCCATCGGCCAGGACCAGTTCCGTCCGCCAATAGGGATCGCCTTCGTCGTCGCGGCCTTGCACCACCTCCACGGCTGCGATGACGGCGCGGGGGAAATGTTCCTCGCGCCGGCGGATCGGCGTGCGGCTGGTCAGGCACAGCCCGCCACCCGGCGCCTGGGTCAGCCGCGTGACGGGAATGGACCAGAGATGCCCGGCGACCGTGACCCCGACGATCCAGAAGGCCCCGAGGACCAGCTGCATGATGGGGGCGGGCGCCGAGGGCGGCGGTCCGTCGCGCCCGAGGATGTAGGTGAAGATGGCGTTGAAGCCGAGGAAGATGCTGATGAAGACCCAGCCGAAGATGGGCAGGCGGTTGCGGATGTCGATCGGGGGTGGAAGGGCGGGGGATCCGTTCATCTAACCCTATTCTATCACACTCCGCTGGATCGTTCCGATCCGGTTGCGTCCAGTGCGGCCTGCAGCATGTAGGCCGCCGCCGCCCGATCCACGGCTTCGGCGCGCTTCGCGCGCGTCAGGTCGGCCTCACCCACCAGCATGCGGTTCACCGCGGCGCTGGTCAGTCGCTCGTCCCACAATGCCACCGGCAGGCCGGTCGCGTCCGCCAGCGCATGCGCCCAGTCCCGCGCCGCCTGGGCCGCGGGGCCGAAGGACCCATCCATGGACAGCGGCAGCCCGATGACGATGCCGCCCGCCCCTTCCTTCCGCGCGATGGCCAGCACCTGCTCCGCCATGGCCCTGAGCTTGCCGCGCTTCAGCCCGGCATAGGGGGAGGCGAGCATCAGCGTCACGTCCGACAGCGCCACGCCGACCGTCTTCGCGCCCGGGTCGAGCCCGATCAGCCGGGCGCCGCGGGGCAGGGCGGCGCGCAATTCTCGCAGGTTGATGACACCCATGGCGGTGGTTATACGCCCCTCTCCGCACAGGACGCGAACCACGGACAGCCCATGCCGCTCGATCTTGCCACGGTGAGGCGCGTCGCCTCGCTCGCCCGAATCCGCCTCGAGGACGCCGATCTGCCCCGCGTGCAGGGGGAGCTGAACGGCATCCTCGGCTGGATCGAGCAATTGCAGGCGGTGGACACCGAGGGCGTCGAGCCCATGGCCGGCGGCAATCCCGAAGGCCAGGCGGCCATGCCGCTGCGCGACGACGTCGTGACCGATGGTGGCCAGGCCGAGGCGGTGCTGGCGAACGCGCCCGACCGCGAGGGCGCCTATTTCGGCGTGCCGAAGGTGGTGGAGTGATGCATCCGACCGAATTTTCCGTCCGTGGCGCGCTGGATGCCCTGAACGAGGGCGTCATCAGCGCGGAGGAACTGACGCGGGCGCATGTCGAGGCGATCGAGGCGCTGAATCCGCGGCTGAACGCCTACATCACGACATCGGGCGACGCGGCGATCGCGGCGGCGCGGGAGAGCGACATGCGCCGCGCCCGCGGCGAAGCGGGGCCGCTGGACGGCATCCCGCTGGCGATCAAGGATCTTTTCTGTACCCAGGGCATGAAGACCACGGCCGGGTCGAAGATCCTTGAAGGCTTCGTTCC
>JAYRQX010000928.1:0-5632 GCA_041910415.1 Acetobacteraceae bacterium
ACGGTGCGGCCGGCGCGCTCGAAGGCGGCGCCGAAGAGGTTCTCGCAGGCGCGGACCTCGATCGGCCCACCGCCATCGGCCGGCGTCCAGTCTTCCAGCTGCGCGGCCGCGATCTCGATCATCTCGTAGGCGCCGATCGTGGCATCGTCGCCGCGACGGCGTGCGATCTCGCCACCGGCATGGGCCGCGATGAGATAGACGCCGAAGGTGCCGAGCGCGGAGAAGTCCGGCGCGTCCTTCCGCGTCCAGCCGAGGAAGGCGACATAGGCCGCCGGCGCCACGGTGAGGATGCGGTTCAGCTCCTCATCCGTCAGACGGGCGGGCTTGTGGTCCACCTCCTTGAGCCGACCCTGGAAGGCCGTCCCGAGGCGCGCGACGATCTGATCCTCGATCGCCGCGATCATGCGCGGTCCCCGAAGCGGTAGCCGGCCAGGTCATCGTCGGAGAGGCCGCGCGTGCCGGCCGAGCGGCGCACGGCGGCATCCTGCACGGGATCGGCGCCTGAAGGGCCAAGGCCGAGATCAGCCTTGCCGGAGGCGACGTCCTTCAGGAAGGCGATCGCCGCGTCCCGCGCCTTCACCACCTGGTCGGTGGGCTGGCGATCGCCACCATGATGCAGCTCGGCGCGCGCGATGTCGCAGCAGAGCTTCCCCAACACCTTCGGCGTGGTGGAGAGCGGCAGGGAGTAGCGGGCGCGCAGATAGCCGTCCGCCAGGTCGGAGGCATCGTCGCAGGCCTGCTGCGCCCGGGACATATCGATCGGGCCGGGATCGGCCGGCGCAAGCTGCGCCAGCTCGGCCTGGCCGAAACGGTGGATCAGGTCCTGCGGGTCGCAGTAGGCCAGCGCATCGATCCGGCGACGCATGGTGCGGGCCGACGGCAATGCCCAGCCGTTCTGTGCGGCGACCTTCTCCAGGTCGCGCCAGCACTTGTCGAAGGTGAGACGGTTCGACGCCAGGTAGTGCGAACGCAGCCATTCCCAGGCGTCTTCGTTGCAGGTGGCTCGTGCGCCGGTCGCGCCGGAATATTGCGGCACCAAGCGCGCCAGCCAGCCGGCGCGGGGCACGCTGTCCACCAGCTTCGCCCATTCATACAGCTGGGCGCGGGAGATCTGGCGGGAGGCCGCGACCTCCATGATGGCAACCGTGCGGGGCCGCCCCTGCGTCACCAGCGCGGCGACGGCGTCGAGCGCCTCGACCCGCGCGCGCGCCCGCGCCTTGTGCTTCTCGGGCTGCCGCTCATAGGCATCCCACGCCGCGTCGTCGGACAGGCGCTGCAGGACGACGTCCTTCACGGCCGGCGCGGCGGTCGCGGCGGTGCGGGCCAGAATTTTCGCCTGCACGTAGCTCGGCAGGACAGCCAGGGCGTATTCCACGCCGCCGCCGCGCCCGCTGCGGCGGCGCCAAAGGCGGCCTTCGGCGTCGGGGTGGTCCCATTCTTCGCGTCGGGCGATCCGCTGGAAGCTGCGCTCCGTGTCCGGCATTCCTGGCAGATCCATCGCGGCCAGCTCGGCCGCGGTGAACCAGGGAAGATTGACGCTCACAGGGCGCCCCCGGACCGTGCGGCGCGGCGAAGCGCGTCCGCGCGGCGGGCCAGTTCGTCCCGCTGCTCCTGCACGGCGGCGAGTTCGATCATGGGGAGGTGCTTGCGGTCGATGACGGCCCAGCCGAGCGGCTCGGCCAGGAGTTCCATCAGGCGGCGGTCGCGGGTCGCGTGCAGCAGGGCCAGGAACCGCGGCACGCTGATCTTGTGGTCCGCCCGCGCCTGGCTGGCGTAGGCGTCCAGCATCGTCGGCGACACGGTTTCGCCGAGATAGGCTGACATTCGCGTGGCCACTTCCTTGCGCGGCAGCCCGCATTCCCCCAGCGCAACGGACACGGCACGCGACAGGCGCGCGACGAAGGTCGCGGCGCGGACCTGCTCTTCCGGGAAGCGAACGACAGGCTGCGGCGGGGTCCAGTTGAGCAGGTCAGGCTGGGAGGCGTGGCGGACCATGGGCTAGCGCGTGCCCTTTGCCTTGGGGCGCGCGCACCGTTGCGCTGGCGCGCGCGCCCCGCCCATCATCGGCGTTGCGACACAACCGATGGGGGATGGGATGACGTTGGACGAGCTTGCCAAGCGCCTGGAGGCCGCGGAGCGCGAGATCAAGGCGCTGCGCGAGTGGCAGATGACCGCGCTCGGAGAGGCGACTTTCGCAGGATTGACCGTGCCGGCCCTCATCGCCCTGCTCCTCCAATCCGGAGCACTCGACGAAGCAGGGACAAGAACCGCACTGGACGGTCTGCTATTGCTGCTGGAAAGGGAGCAAGGGGGGCGGGCATGGCTGCCGCCCGAGGCGCTTCAGCACGCACGCTCGCGCGTGGAGGCAGCTTTAGAATTTCTTCCACCAGTTCCGCCTGAGCCGCGTTGAACCACGCGGCACTGGGCACGGAGCCTCGGTCGGAGGAGCCCATGCTGGTCACGTGATCAGCACCCCGACCCACACGATCAGCGCCCAGAAGGCGATGCCGATCAGGCTGCCGATGGCGATGCCCTCGAACGGGCTGAGGTCGCCCCTCACTGCGCGAGCCCCCCCAGCCAGCACAGCGCCAGCAGGGTCCCCGCGAAGAGCGCGGAGCCGAGAATGTTGTGCAGAGCGTCGCGCATCACGCCACCTCGCCTTCGTCGGTCAGGAAGCCCAGGAACCGCTTGCGCGCGGCCTTCCCGGCCTTGCGCCAGGCGCCCATGAGCGCGGCGTATTGGCGCTCGGTCTCGGCGGCGGTGCTGGGGCGGGGCGCGCCGTTGATGGCCTGCAGGGCCGCCAAGACCGTGCGGCACGGTCCTTCGGCGGCCAGGCGCCGCGCGACCTTGATCTGCTGCGGGCCGGTCAGCCCGGCGATCTTGTCCAGCTCGGCACCGCTGTCGGCGACCGGCAGGCCGGCGATCATGGCCCGGGCCTCCGGCACGATCGCCGCGCGAGCGACGGCGCGCTGGATGGTCCGCTCGTCCACGCCGAGCTTCGTGGCGGTGGCCTTGCTGAACCGCTCGGACCAAGTCGACAAGCTTGTCGACTTGATCCCGCGGCGCTTGCCGCCGTGCGTCGTGGCGGGGTTCAGCGCCTCGTAGATCGCCTTGCGCTCGGCCAGGAAGACCGCCCGGTCGAGGGCCGACAGCTCCCGCCGGATCAGGTTCTCGTCGATCTCGATCAGCTTGGCCTGCAGCTCGTCAACCTCGACCACCTTGGCGGCGATCTCGGTCCAGCCGGCGATGCGGGCGGCGGCGACGCGGTGGCCGCCGGCGACCAGGCGGTATTCGCCCGGCCGGCTGTCGGACCGGGCGACGATGATCGGGGTGTCGAGACCGCGCTGGAGCAGGCTTTCGGCGATCAGGGCCGCATAGTCGTCATCGACGGCACGCAGGCGCTCCCCGACCTCGATCTGGTCGAGCGGGATGGATTGTGTCGGGGTGTTCACGCGGCCTCCGATTTCTGACGGTGCGGGCTGGGGGCCGAGGCGCTACGTTCCCGACGCACGAGGGCGACCAACCCTTTTTTGGGTAGGCCTCGGGCGTCGTAGCGGCTGGGCCAGATCTGCTGGGGCTTCAGGCCGAGGTGCTGGGCGATCACCGCCTGCACGGTCGGAATGGGGTATCGGAGGGCAACGCCGACCGCGGCGCGGCTGAAGCCGGCGGCGACCGACAGGGCCGTCACGGTGGTGCCGGATTTCCGGATCGCCGCCTTGATGTCCTCCGGATGCCAGTCGGTGGTGGCCGTCATCGTGTCTCCTCGCGGGCCGGGTGGAGCCGGCTTGCGCTGAAAGTTGCTCGGTTTTCCAAGCAGACACTATTTTTCGTGCGGCGCCAAGACGAAAAATAGTGTCGGAGTTCGGTGGGTAAATTTGGCGGCGCGACGGGGTGTTAAGTGACTGAAAAAAAACAACACCGACGCGGTAGAGCGAACTCCGACACGCCTGTCGGAGTTACGTCGCCGAATTTCGACAACAAAGCGCGAGCAGAGCGCCTCCGAGAAGCCGTGCGATCAGCCGGCGGAAATATCGAGATAGCACGAAAAACCGGCATCGCCCGGACGACGATCGACGGCTATCTCGCTGGTGGGGAAATGAAGTTCAGCAATGCGCTGAGCCTTGCAGCGGCCACCGGCGTACGTCTCGAATGGCTCGCGACGGGCGAAGGCCCAGTGCGCGTCGGCGTAGCCTCGGAGCTCTCCGTGTTGTCCCCTGATGCGGAACCGCGCGAGGCCCCCTGGCCGCCGCCTGGCTACGTCGCCTTTCCTCGGCTCGAAGCCCGTGCTGCGGCTGGCGCCACCGGCAGCATCCCCAGCGATCGACTGGTCGATTACCTGCTGTTTTCCGAGGATTTCGTGCGCTCAGCCCTCCGCCGCCGGCGTGAGGCCCTGGCCCTGATCGAGGCCACCGGAGACAGCATGGAACCCACCATCCGCGACGGCGAGCTGCTGCTCGTGGACACCGACGCCACGGGCATCCAGTCCGGCCGCGTCTATGTCATCGCTGTCGATGAGGACCTGCTGGTCAAGCGCGTCATCAAGCGCGTGGACGGCTCCCTGCTCATCAAGAGCGACAACCCGGCCTATGACCCCGAGGTGATGCGCCCCGGCACGAACGAGCCCGCCCGCATCGTCGGCCAGGTCATCTGGCAGGGCGGCCCGGTGCGCGGCTAAGAGCCCTCCCACCCCCGGCTAAGAGCTCTCTGAGAGCCTGAGAAGGCGCCCCTGATAATTCCGGAACCGAGTGTCACAAACCCGCCGCGGCACCAAAATTTCCGGAACCGAGTGTCACAGACTGCAGGCATGGGCGAAGCGGCGGAAACCCAAATTTTTCGGGCCTTCATCCCACCTGGTCCCCGTCAATCCAGGTTAATCCCGGATGTCCGGAACGTTGTGTCAGGTAACAGAATTGTCCGAGATCGAGGAAAACCTTGAACGACACGGGATTGCCCCCTCCCCCGGGCAACCGCCCTGGGTTTGCCCGGGGGTGGGGCATGTGCCGGTTCCCCATTTGTCCGGGATCGCGAAAAATTCGCGAAGGCCCCGGCGAAATGCGCCCTTCACAGCGTCGCGCCGGCAGGCCATGACCCGCCCAGCATGACGATCGCGCCCCGCTCCCTCGACCCCGCCAAGGCCCGCCAGCTCTCCGGCGAATTCGGCCTCAAGCCCGATGAATACGACCGCGTGCTGGCCATCCTCGGCCGCACGCCCTCGCTGACCGAACTCGGCATCTTCTCGGTGATGTGGTCGGAGCACTGCTCCTACAAATCCAGCCGCGTCTGGCTGCGGGAACTGCCGACCAAGGCGCCCTGGGTGATCCACGGCCCCGGCGAGAATGCCGGCGTCATCGCGATCGGCGACGGGCTCGCCGCCGTCTTCAAGATGGAGAGCCACAACCACCCCTCCTACCTCGAGCCCTACACCGGCGCGGCGACGGGGGTGGGCGGCATCCTGCGCGATGTCTTCACCATGGGCGCGCGGCCCATCGCGAACCTGAACGCGCTGCGCTTCGGCATGCCGGACGCGCCGCGCATGAAGCAGATCATCGACGGCGTGGTGCGCGGCATCGGCGGCTACGGCAATTGCGTGGGCGTGCCGACCGTGGGCGGCGAGGTGAACTTCCATCCCCGC
>JAYRQX010000929.1:0-4519 GCA_041910415.1 Acetobacteraceae bacterium
CGTCGCCGCCGCCGTGGATCGGCTGCACCCCGCCGTCCGCTTCGTCTCCGAGATCGGCGGCGAGGACATGAAGACGATTTTCTTCACCGAGAGCGAGGCGGGGAGGTCGAAGCAGATCTACATGCAGGCGGCGTGCTCGGGCGGCACCGGCACCTTCATCGAGAAGACGGCGCGGAAGCTCCGCGTCCCGCCCGAGCAGCTCCAGGTCATGTCCTATTCGGGCCGGACGCTGCACAAAATCAGCAGCAAATGCGGCATCTTCGCCGAGGCCGACGCCAACAGCCTGCTGAAGAGCGGCGTGGCGGTCGAGGAGATCGTGGCCAGCCTGTTCGAGGCGGTGGTCTATCAGAACCTCGCGACGCTGACGAAGGGCAACACGCCGTTGCCCGAGGTGCTGCTGCTCGGCGGCCCCAACACCTTCTTCCGCGGATTGCAGGAGGCCTGGCGCCACCATCTTGGCCTGTTGTGGAAGGAACGCGGCGTCGCGCTGCCCGAGGGCAGCACCCTGGAGTCGCTGATCACCGTGCCGGAGGACGCGCTCTACTATGGCGCGCTCGGCTGCGTGGAAGTCGCGGCGGGCGAGGCGGCGGAGACCGGGCTCTATGCCGGGTCGGGGAAGCTCGCCTGGTGGATCAACGAAGGGCAGCACGAGGCCAAGGCGAAGGAAGGCGGCGCGGCGCTGGCGAAGAGCGCGGACGAGATCGCGGCCTTCCGCGCGCGCTACACCCTGGTGGTGCCCGGGCGCCCGAAACGGGAAGACTGGCCTGCGGGACCCGTCATCCTCGGCTGCGACTTCGGCAGCACGACCGCCAAGGCTGTCGTGCTCTCGACGGCTGGCGAGCTTCTGCATACCTCCTACGCGCAGTCCCGCGGCAATCCGATCGAGGATGCGAAGGCGCTGTTCCGCGATATCCGTACCGCGGGCATCACGGAGATCGGCGCGTTGGCGCTGACCGGCTACGGCAAGGACCTGCTGCGCGACATCGTCGGCGCGGACGAGGCGGTGGTGGAGACCGTCGCCCATGCCCGCGCGGCGATGGAGGTCTTCCCCGACGCGGACGTGATCTGCGATGTCGGCGGCGCCGACGTGAAGATCATGATGCTGCGGCAGGGCACGGTCTCCGACTTCCGCCTGAACTCGCAATGCTCCTCGGGCAACGGCGCCTTCCTGCAGGGTGTCGCGGAGCGCTACGGCATTCCGCTTGAGGAATACGCCGATCGCGCCTTCGGGGCGAAGGCCATGCCGACGCTCGCCATGGGATGCGGCGTCTTCCTGCAATCGGACATCGTGAACCAGCAGCGCAAGGGCTGGGCAGCCGAGGAGATCATGGCCGCGCTCGCCTCGGTGCTGCCGCTGAATGTGTGGGTGTACGCGGGCCAGCTCAACAACCTGCGCGCGGTCGGGCGGAAGTTCGTGTTGCAGGGCGGCACGCACCGCAACCTCGCCGTCGTCAAGGCGCAGGTGGATTTCATCACGGCCCGCGTGCCGGAGGCCGAGGTGCATATCCATCCCTATTCGGGCGAGGCGGGCGCCATGGGCGCCGCGCTGACGGCACTCGACGCCTGGCAGCCCGGCAAGCCCTCGCGCGTCCGCGGTTTCGACGAGGTCGAGGGGCTGACCTACCGCACCACGACGAACGAGGACACGGTCTGCCGCTGGTGCACGGTGAACTGCAAGCGCAGCTTCATCGATGTACGGCTCGACGGCGCTGTCGGTCGGCCCTGGAGCAAGGTGGCGCTGGAGCCGGGCTGGGAACGCGTGATCGCGGGCAACTCCTGCCCCAAGGGATTGCTCGAGGACGCGAAGGAGATGCGCGTCGTCAAGGAACAGATGGAGGAGAACCAAAGTGTCTCACCGAACATTGGCACGATGGTTCGCGAGGAAGCCTTCCGGTCCGTCGGCCTCGTCGTCGGATCGTGAAGCGCGCGCGAAGCTTCGGATCGGCATCCCGCGCATCCTGAATATCTGGACGACGCATCGCTTCTGGCTCGGCTTCTTCGGCGCGCTTGGCATTCCCGCGCAGAGGATCGTTTTCTCGAACGACACGTCCGAGGAGCAGTTCCGCGAATTCGGCCGCGGCCGCGGCACGGTGGATTGCTGCTGGCCGGTGAAATGCGCCTCGGCCCATTACGGGGAGCTGATGTACGGCCAGCGGCGCAAGATCGACGTGCTGTTCTCGCCGCTGATCTATTCCATGCCGTCGCTGCTGGCGGGGCATGTCGTGGATTCGCTGACCTGCCCGCGCGTGATGGCGGGCGCGGAGATGGTGAAGGCCGGCTTCACGCGCGAGAAGGACCTCTTTGCCGAGGTGGGGCTGACATACGTGGCGCCCTTCCTCACCATGGCCGAGCCGGCGCTGGTGCCGGGCCAGCTCTTCAAGGAACTGGCGGAGGTGCTGCCGGGCCTGACGCTCGACGAGACCGAGGCGGCGGTGGCGGAGGGCTTCGCGACGCTGGAGCGCTTCGACGCCAGCCTGCGCCAGCGCAGCCGCGACGTGCTCGCCCGCTGTGCGAAGGAGAACCGGCCCTGCATCCTGGTGCTCGCGCGGCCCTACCACATGGATGCGGGCATCGGGCACGAGATCGAGAACGACCTGCAAAACCGGGGCTACCCCATCCTCTGGGCGCAGCACCTGCCGACCGACCCGGACCTGATGGAGTGGCTGTTCGGGGCGGAGATCCGCGCCGGACTGATGAAATCGGCCTTCGACATCGCCGATGTCTGGCCTTCCTCCTACAGCGCCAACACGAACGAGATCATGTGGGGCGCCAAGTTCGCCGCGCGCATGCCCTGGATCACCTGCGCCATCCGCATGACCAGCTACGAATGCGGCATGGATCAGCCGACCTTCACGCCGGTACAGAACATCATCGAGCATTCCCGGACGCTGTTCTTCTCCTTCCAGGAGCTCGATTCCACCAAGCCCGCAGGTGCCGTGCGCATCCGCATCGAGACCATCGCCCACTACCTGGAACGCGCCTCGGCCGGGATCATCGGGAGGAAGCGCGCCTTGCTGCCGGCGGATTGTCCGCTGTAGGTCAGAAGCGGCGCAGCAGACGGTCGATGTAATCCAGCTCCGCCGGCGGCCGCTCGCGTTCCGCGCCACGGCGGCGGAGCTCGTCCTGCAGGCGCCGGCTGCGCAGCAGCTCGGCCTCATCGGGCACGCGCGTGTCGGAGCCGTTGTCCTGCGACCCCGGCGCTTCCCGCGTGCGGCGGCCGAGCGGGTCGCGGCCCGGCCCCTGGTCCTGCGCCTGGTCCTGGCCCTGGCCGCCCTGTTCCGGGTTGCCGGCCATGTCGCCATCCTCGCCTTCGTCCTCGCCCTCGCCCTGCTGCTGACCGAACTGGCGCTGCATCTGCTGCGCCATCTGGCGCTGGCCCTCGGTCAGCGCGCGAATGGCGCGGCCCTGGGCGTCGCGCGGGTCGCGGCCCTCGCCCAGCGCCTCTCCAGCCTCGCGCATCGCCTGGTCGGCGCGGCCGAGCTGGTCCGGCACCTCGCCCGTCAGGTCGCCATATTGCTGCATCAGTTCGCCGAGTGCGCGGCGTAGCGCGCGCTGCACGCGGGCGTCGCGCTGCTGGTCGGCGCGCTGCTGTTCCTGCTGCTGGGATGGCTGCTGCGGTCCCTGCTGCGGGCGCTGGCCGAAGGGCGGCGACTGCCGGCGCATCTGGGCACGGTCCTGGTCGTTCGCCTCGTTGCGGCGATGGCTGCGGTCCAGCATGTCCATCTGCCGGCGCACCATGTCCTCGACCGCGCCCATTTGCTGCTGGCCGCGCTGGCGCTGCCGCTGGCGTTCCGGAGATTCGGCGCGCTGCGAACGTCCTTCCTCCAGCGCGCGCAGCATCTCCTCCAGCTCGGCCAGTTCGCGCTGCGCATCCTGGGTGCGGTTCTCGCGCGCCGCGTCCTGCATGCGGCGCGTGCGGCGGTCCACCTCGCGCTGGTCCATCAGGCGCTGCTGTGGATCGAAGGGCAGCGCCTCGGCATTCTCGCGCTGCAGCCGCTCGGCGAGCGCTTCCAGGTGGCGGCGGATCGCCTCGCGCAACTCCTCGATGCGGCGCTGGATCTCGGCACGCTGCTCCTCGGTCGGTGGGTTCTGACGCTCGGCCTGCTCCAGCGCTTCGCGCAGCGCCTCCCGCGCCGCGGCCAATGCGCGCGCGGTGCGGTCGGTGCGCCCTTCCTCCAGCGCGAGGGCAACCTCCCACAAAATCTCCTGCACCTCGGGCACTGCCGTCGCGCGGCGGTCGCGCGTCAGCCGGTGCCGCGCCGCGCGGAGCGCCAGGAAGGTCGCCGTGTCGTGCTCGAAGCGCTCGGGCGCGCTGGCGATGGCGTCGAGTTCCGCGCGCGCATCGGCACGGGCCTCGGGATCGAGCGAGAGGTTCCGGCGGATGGTGATCAGCTGCTGCGCGACCGGGTGGTTGAAGCTGCGCTCGGGCAGCGTCAGCCGGGCTTCGTCCGATGCACCCTCCTGCTCCGCGCCGTCCTGCGCGACCAGGCGGATCGCGACTTCGAGCCCTGCCCAGGGA
>JAYRQX010000930.1:0-4279 GCA_041910415.1 Acetobacteraceae bacterium
CGCTGGCGCCGGCGAGGCTCGCTTCCGCCTGGCGCACATCGGGGCGGCGCAACAGCACCTCGGACGGCAGGCCCGGCTGCACCACCGGCACGCGCAGCGCGGGCAGGCGGGCCGAGGCGACCTCGATCCGCTCCGGGGTCACGCCGGCAAGCGTCGCCAGCGCAAACAAGTTCTGGTCGGCGGTCAGCTGCAGCGGCGGCACCGCCGCGCGTTGCGTTGCCAGCACGGTTTCCTGCTGCGCGACATCCAGCCCGGTCGCGGTGCCGACCGACTGGCGCTGGCGCAGGATGGTGAGGTTGCGCGTGGCCGCTTCGATGTTGCTGCGCTGGATGGCCAGCTGCTCCCGCGCACCGATCACGGCGAAATAGGCATTTGCGACCGAGGTCTGGATCTGCAGCGTCAGCACGCCGATCGCATAGCGCGTCGCCTCGGCCGAGGCGCGTGCGGCCGAGAGCGTTGCGCGGTTCTCGCCCCAGAGATCCACGATGTAGCTGATGCCGAGCGCCGCCGTGTAATTGTCCCGCCCCCCCGCGACGCTGTCCGGCACCCGCCCCGCGGCGCGCGCGCGGCCATATTCCCCGCTCGCGTTCACCTGCGGCAACAGCGCGGCCCCGGCGACGCGAACCTGCGCATCCGCCTGGCGCAGCCTGGCAACGGCCGCGGCGATGTCGAGGTTCTGCGCCATGGCCGCCTGCATCAGCCGGTCGAGCTCGGGCGCGCCGAATGCGCGCCACCAGGCGGGATCGGGTGCCTCGGCGGGCACAGCTTCGGCTCCGCCGGCACGGAACCCCGTGGGCGCCAGGATGCCGGCCTCCGGCACCGTGGTCTGCAGGCATCCGGCCAGCATCACCCCGCCAAGCAGGGCCCTCAGCGGCGGGTTGCGCCTCATGCGGGCGGACCGGTCGGATGACCGGTCCGAGGCCGCGAATGCGGCCCGCTCGCGGTCGGCTGTGCCGATCCGCCGGCGGTCGCACGACGCCAAACAAACCGGAGGTTTGCACCCGGCGTCTGAGGGAGCCCTGATGCGGTCGCGCATCAGGGCTGCCGGTATTTTCGGTGCCGGGGAGTGGATCGCCGGGGTCCTTCCGTCATGCCGGCATCTCTTTGCCGTCTTCGCGCGCGCTTGGCGAGTTTCGCATTGCAACACGACCAAACGGGACGGAATGGCGCGGGTTACTGCGGCTCGAAATTCGCGATGCGCAGCAACTCCTGCGACCGGGTGAAATCGCGCTGCATGAAGGTTGTGAGCGCGGGGCCGGCCTGGAACATCGGCTCGATGCCAAGGCTGCCCACGCGCTCCCGCACATCAGCCTCGGCCATGGCCGGGGCGAGTGCGGCGTTGATCCGGGCGACGATCTCGGGCGGCACTCCACGCGGACCCCAGACGGCCCACCAGGACTGGATGTCCACGCTGGGCATGCCGCCTTCCGCGGTGGTCGGCACGTCGGGCGCGGCGGCACTGCGCCGCGCCGAGGTGATGGCGACGCCCTTCACACGCCCACCGCGCACGGGCGGCAGCGTCGCCAGCATAGGGTCGAAGATCAACGCGATGCTGCCGGCCATCATGTCGGCCAGCGCCGGCGTCGTGCCGCGATAGGATGGCTGGGCCACCTCCACGCCCAACTGACGCACGAACTCCACGGTGGCCAAATGACCCGCCGCGCCCAGCGAGGAGACACCGATGGACCAGTCGCGCGGGTTCGCGCGGATGGCCGCCACCACCTCCTGCAGCGTCGCCTGCGGGCGCTGCAGGTTCATGATGAGCAGCAGCGGCCCCTGCCCGACGCGCGCGATGGGCTCCAGATCCGCCATGGGATCATAGCCGGGGTTGCGCATGACGAGCCGTGCAAGGATCTGCACGCTGGCCGAGAAGCAGAGCGTGTAGCCATCGGGCGGGGATTGCGCGACGGCGATGCCCCCGATCGCACCGTTGCCGCCGGTGCGGTTCTCCACGATCACGGGCTGGCCGAAGGCTTCCTGCAGCTTCTGCGCGGTGACGCGCCCCATCACGTCCACCGACCCGCCGGGGGCGAAGGGCACGATCAGGCGGACCGATCGGTTGGGCCAGGCGGTCTGCGCATTCAGGCGCGGCGCTGCCACGGCAAGCGCGGCACCCGCGAGGATCGCGCGACGGTCCATGATGCGGATCTCCCGGCCCAGTCTTGCGCGGGAGAGTGGCGCGCGCGCCCGGCGTGGCGCAACAATTCTCTACAGGCCAAGACGATCCCGGACGCGGCCTTCGAGCATCTTGTACGTGACCCCGATCCGCCAGAAGCGATGGAAGGGAATGGGCTTGATGGGCGTGACCGGCATGTCGAGACGGTTCGCCGCGGTGCCGGTGAGCCGCCGTGCGATCTCGCGCCCCATCACGGTCGCCATGGCAACGCCGCGGCCATTGTAGCCGAGTGCCGCGATGATGCCGGGCGCGGGCTCGTGCAGATGCGGATAGTGGTCCGTGGTCGCCGCGATCTGGCCGTTCCAGCCATGCGTCCAGGCGGCGCCCTTGAGCTGTGGCCAGAGCCGGCCCGCATAGTCCATCAGGTACTGGATCGGGCTGGTGTCCGCGATCGGCTTCTGCGGTCCGCGGCCGCCCATGAGCAGGCGGTTCGCCTGGTCCACGCGGTAATAGACGGTGACGATGCCGGCTTCGTAGAGCGAGCCGCGCCGCGGCAGGATGCCGCGCACCACCTCGTCCGGCAGCGGTGCCGTCGCGGCGATGGAGGAATAGACGGGCACGACGGATTCCCGGAGCGTCGGCCAGAGCCCGTCCGTGTAGCCGTTGGTCGCCAGCACGACGCTCTCGGCCAGGACGGCCCCCCTGGGCGTGGTCACGCGCCAGAGCTTTCCTTCCTGCTTCAGCGACGTGGCGGGCGAGGAACCGTGCACGCGCGCGCCCTGCCGCATCGCGGCCGCGGCAAGGCCGCGCGCATAGGACAGCGGGTGCAGGTCGCCGCCGCGGTCATCCACCATGGATCCCGCATAGCGGTCCGTCCCCGTGATCGCCGCCGTCTCGCGCGCGTCCAGGAATCGCACGGGCCAGCCGCGCTTCGCGCATTGCGCGGCGGAGGCGCGGACCTCGGCGGCGTTCTTCGCGCCGATGGCCGCGCGGATCGTGCCTTCCTGCCGCGCCTCGCAGTGGATCTGGTAGCGGCGGATCAGGTCGAAGACATAGTCCGGCGCGCCGTAGGAGAGCTCGAGCATCCGGCCGCCGAGGGAGAGGCTGTGGTGCTTCTCGACCTCGTCCGGATTGAACTTCAGCCCGGGGTTCACCTGCCCGCCATTGCGGCCGGACGCCCCCCAGCCCGGCTCCTCGGCTTCCAGCACCACCACATCCACATCGTTCTCGGCGAGATGGAGCGCGGCGGACAGGCCCGTGAAGCCGGCGCCAATGACGCAGACGGTCGCCTTCGTCTCGCCATCCAGCGCCGGCGTCGGCGGTGCGGGGGTGGCGGTTTCGGCATAGAGGCTTGGCGGCAGGTTCGGCATCAGGGTCAGTCCAAGGGATCGCGGACAAGTCTTGCGCCGCGCGGCGCCCATGCCAATCCTCTGGCCAACCCGGATCGGAAACCGCCCATGCATCCCGTCGCGCGCCGTGGCCTCCTCGCCTCGCCCCTCCTCCTCGCCACCGGGGCACGGGCGCAGACCGCCTGGCCGGACCGGCCCGTGCGCCTGATCGTGCCCTACCCGCCCGGCGGATCGAACGACATCGTCACGCG
Organism: Acetobacteraceae bacterium; assembly: GCA_041910415.1. Classification (GTDB taxonomy): domain Bacteria; phylum Pseudomonadota; class Alphaproteobacteria; order Acetobacterales; family Acetobacteraceae; genus JAYRQX01. The sequence continues at coordinate 3,717 of JAYRQX010000930.1, forward strand.
CCACCTCGCGGACGTGCTGCGCGAACGCCACGGCCAGCCCTTCCTGGTCGAGAACCGCTCCGGCGCCGGGGCGAATATCGGCGCGGACCTCGTCGCGAAGTCGCCGCCGGATGGTCTCACGCTGCTCGTCGCGGCGCCGGCGCCCTTCGCGATCAACCAGCATCTCTACCGCAGCATGCCCTTCGATCCCGCGCGCGACCTGGCGCCCGTCGCGCTGGTGGCGGAGGTGCCGATCGTGCTGATGGTGCCGGTGTCGAGCCCGGCGACCAGCCTTGGCGAGCTGATCGCGCTGGCGCGGCGGCAACCCGGGCGGCTGTCCTTCGGTTCCTCCTCCATCGGCGGCACGAACCACCTGGCGGGCGAGCTGCTGAAGAGCATGGCGCAGATCGACATCGTCCACGTGCCCTACCGCGGCGCCGCACCGGCGATGACGGACCTGATCGCGGGCCGCCTCGACCTCTATTTCGACAACATGCCGGGCGTGCTGCCGCAGGTGCGGGAGGGCCGCGTGCGCGCGATCGCGGTCGCCGGCGCCACGCGCGCCGCCGTGCTGCCAGACCTGC
>JAYRQX010000931.1:0-23770 GCA_041910415.1 Acetobacteraceae bacterium
CGCCGCCGGCGGCCGCGTCCGCCCCGGCTGCGCCGGCCGCGACGCCCATCCCGGTGGCGCCGGCCTGGAGCCACCAGGCCTTCCTGACCGCCATGCGGGCCTCGGGCCGGGAATCGGGCCTGTCCGAGGCGTCCTTCCGCGTCATCCAGACCCGGCGGACGGATGCGCTGCGCCGGATCGAGAACTACCTGCGCGAACGCCTCGGCGCCGCGGACCCGGATGTGATGCGCGCCTTCGCCGAAGTGCCGCGCGAGTACTTCCACTACAACTACGCGGGCCGCGTGGCCTCGCCCGGCGATGCCTATGAAGCCTCGCCCAAGCCCTGGGGCATCGGCTTCGGCTCGGCGCTCTCCGACTATCTCGGGCAGGCCTACATGACCCAGGTCTGCCAGCCGCGCCCCGACCATGTGGTGCTCGAGATCGGCACGGGCAGCGGCTACCAGTCCGCGCTGCTCTCGCGGCTCGTGCGTCGCCAGTATTCGATCGAGATCATCGAGCCGCTCGGCCGCGGCGTGGCGCCGATCTTCGCCCCCCTCGGCTTCAGCAATGTCGAGACGCGGGTCGGCGACGGCTTCTTCGGCTGGCCGGAGGTGCAGGGCGGCTTCGACACCATCATCGTGACCTGCGCGGCGCACTACGTGCCGCCGGCGCTGCTGCAGCAGCTCAAGCCGGGCGGGCGGCTGGTGATCCCGATCGGGCAGCCCTTCCGGCGCGGCCAGTTCCTCTACATCTATACCAAGGATGCCGAGGGACGCGTACGCAGCCGCAAGGATGTGGGCGTCTATTTCATTCCCATGACGGGGGCCATGATGCGCCAGCCGCGGCCGGCCGGCGCGCCGGCCCCGGCGCCGGATTGAGGCCCGTGCATCGCGGGTCTAGCCTTCCCGGCTGTTGAGGGAAGGAGGCGGCCGCGATGCGGTTCGAGCGGATGGGCGCCGTGCTCGGTGCGCGCGTGGCCGGGCTGGACTGCGCGCAGCCGCTCAACGCGCACGACTTCGGCGACATCGTCTGGGCGCTCGGCGAGTACGGCGTGCTGTGCTTTCCGGGGCAGAGGCTGGAACCCTCCGCGCTGCGCGATTTTTCGGCGCGCTTCGGCACGATCCAGACATCGGTGAGCGGGAAGTTCCATCATCCCGTGGTGCGGGAGGTCGGCATCCTCTCGAACATCGTGGAGAACGGGCAGCCGATCGGCCTCGCCGATGCCGGTCAGGACTGGCACACGGACATGTCCTATCGCGACACCATGGGCTTCCTGAATGTGCTGAACGCGCATGCGGTGCCGAGGCGCGACGGGCGCGTGCTGGGGGCCACGCTGTTCCGCGACATGCATGCGGCGTATGAGGCGCTGGACCCCGCGCTGAAGGAACAACTGCGCGACGCGGTCGCGGTGCACGACTTCAACAAATTCTGGGAGGAGATGCGCCGCCGCTCCGGCAGCCGCCGCGCGGCGCTGACGCCGGAGGAGCGCGCGAAGCGCCCGCCGTCGCGGCATCCCGTCTTCCTCACGCATCCGATCACCGGGCGGAAAGTTTTGTACTGCAATCCCGGCTATGCCGAGTTCATCGAAGGCATGGAGAAGGCGGAAAGCGACGCGGTCCTCGCGCAGCTCTTCGCGCATCAGCTCGATCCGCGCTTCGGCTACGAGCATGTCTGGGCCGAGGGCGACCTGCTGGTCTGGGACCATATCGGCACGCTGCACATGGCCGTGCCGGATTACGGACCCGACGAGCACCGGCTGATGTATCGCTGCCAGGTGATGGCGGACCGGGTGTTTGATCGTCGCTTCGTGGATGCGGCGCTCGCCGCGCGCGAAGCGGCCTGAGGGAGCGCACAGACAATGCGATGGATCCGGTTCACGAGCGAAGGGTGCACGGCCTTCGGCATCCTGGAAGGCGAGCGGATCACCGAGGTCAGCGGCGATCCCTTTGCAGGCTACGAGAGAACGACGCGGACCCATGATCTCGCGCAGGTTCGAACAGAGATCCCCTTCGAGCCCAAGACCTTCTACTGCGTCGGCCTGAACTACACCGAGCATGTGATCGAGAGCGCCAGGAAGCGCGGCGTGGAGCCGAACATCCCGACGCAGCCCGATGTCGGCTACCGCACCAACAACGCGCTGATCGCGCAGGGCGAGAACGTCGTGATTCCCGCCGATGCGACGGAGAAGGTGCAGTACGAGGGCGAACTCGTCGTCGTCATCGGCAAGCGGGCGAAGGGGCTGACCGAGGCGAACGCGCTCTCCTGCGTGCTCGGCTACACCATCGGCAACGATGTCTCCGAACGGACCTGGCAGAAGAACGACCGCACGCTCTGGCGCGCGAAGAGCACCGACACCTTCAAGCCGATGGGGCCCTGGATCGAGACCGATCTCGACCTCGATGCGGCGGAGACGGTGGTGCGGGTGAATGGGACGGAGCACACGCGCTTCCGTACCAACCACATGCTGTTCGGCGTGCAGCGCTTCATCGCGACCATGACGAAGTATCTGACGCTCCATCCCGGCGACATGATCTGGATGGGCACGGACGGATCCTCGCCGGACCTGAAGCACGGGGATGTCGTGGAGATCGATATCACGGGGATCGGGACGCTCCGGAACCGCTTCGTGCGGGAAGGGATGTAATCGGCGCGCGCGCATCGACCTGTCGGGAGATGAAGTCGGCCATGCGGGACGCGACGTCCATCTATCTTGACGTCCTCCGCTTCGGGGCTGCCTGCGTCGTCTTCGCGGGCCATGCGGGCATGCAGGCGATCGGTGGCGGCATCGGCTGGCAGTTGACCCCGTTCGGGGCATCGGCCGTTCTGATCTTCTTCGTGCTCTCCGGCTTCGTGATCGCGCATGTCACGACTGAAAGGGAGACGACAGGCCAGGGCTACGCGGTCGCCCGCCTGGCGCGGCTCTTTTCCGTGGTCGTGCCGGCCCTGGTCCTGACGGCCGTGCTGGATGCGCTGGGCGCTTCGCTCCGCCCCGATCTCTATCACCTTGACCGGCAACTCCTGGGGCAGGGGGCCTGGGCTTTCCCGGTGTCGCTGGCCTTCCTGAACCAGTTCCATCGGTGGGATGTCACGCCGGGAACCGACGTGCCGTATTGGTCGCTGAGCTATGAGGCCGCCTACTATCTGATGTTCGGCATCGCCTGGTACATCCGCGGAGCCATCCGGTGGCTGGGGCTTGCCGCGATGGGGGCCGCGGCCGGATGGCATATCCTGGCGCTGTTTCCGGTCTGGCTGATCGGCTTCGGCGCCTATCACCTCGGCCTGCGAGCAGCCGGACGCAGGGCACTCGGGTGGAGCCTCGTGGTCACGTCGCTGGGGGCCGCGTCGGTGCTGCTGGTTCTCGCCAGCCGCCAGGGGCTCGAACTGCTGACCAGGCCCGTGCTGGCGCATGGGCCGACCGGCATCGGCCAGGACTATCTGCTCGCTCTCATCGTTGCCGCGAATCTCATCGGGATGAACGCGATCGCGCGCGACGCCACGCGAACCCCGCCCTGGATCGCGCGCCCGGTGCGATGGCTGGCCGGTGCCACCTTCACGCTGTACCTCACGCATGTGCCGTTGATCATGTTCGTCCGCGCCATGCTGGGGTCGTTCGACGGGACGCTGCCCGCCGGGGTCGTGATGCTCGCCCTGGCCTTCGCTGGTGTCCTTCTCGTCGCGCAATTCACCGAGCGGAAGAAGCGGGTCTGGGTCGGGCTCTTCACGCGGCTCTTCGGCCGGGCCGATCCGGCAATGGGCCGAGGCGGCGCTAATCCGCCGTCGCGCCCGATGCGCGGATGAGCGGCACCCACAACGCGAGCTGCTGGTCCCAGAATGCCTCCAGCGCCGCGCTGCCGTCCCCGCGCGGATCGACGCCGTTCTCCACCAGCCGCTGCCGCAGCGCGGGGTTCGCCACCGCCGCGACGGCCGCCGCTTCCAGCCGCGTCACCACCGCCCGCGGCACGCCCGCCGGGGCGAAGACGGCGTGCCAGTTGTAGGTCTCGTAGCCCGGCAGTCCCGCTTCCTCTGCCGTGGGCACCTCCGGCAGCGCCGCGCTGCGCGTGCGGGTCGTCACTGCCAGCGCGCGCACCTGGCCGCCGCGGATCAGCGGGATGGTGCTGGGCAGCGTATCCACGATCATGTCCACATTCCCCGCGATCACATCGGCCATGGCAGGGCCCGATCCGCGATAGGGGACATGGACCATCTGCACGCCCGCCATCTGCGCCAGCAGATGCGCCGAGAGATGCACGATCGTGCCCGACCCCGAGGATGCATAGGTGTGCCGCCCGGGCTCGCGCCGCAGCAGCGCGATCAGCTCGGGCAGCGTCTGCGCGGGCACGCGATTGTTGACCACGACGATGTTCGGCACCGATCCCACCAGCGCGACCGGCGCGAAGGAGCGGCGCAGGTCGAAGGGCAGGTTCCGGTACAGCCCCGCATTCAGCACCGCCGACGACATGGAATGGAAGGCGATGGTGTAGCCATCCGGCGCCGCCGCCAGCACGGCCTCGGACCCGATGACGCCGCCCGAGCCGCCGCGATTCTCCACCACCACCTGCTGGCGGAGCTGCTCGCTCATGCCCTGCGCAGTGATGCGCGCGACCAGGTCGGCCGACCCGCCCGCCGCGAAGGGCACGATCATGCGGATGGCGCGCGTGGGGTATTCCTGCGCCGCGGAGGGCAGCGCGCAGAGCAGGCCAATCAGCGTGAAGGCGATCCGGCGCATGGATGTCTGTCTCCCGTGTCCTGGCGGGAGGATGGCGCAATCGCGGCGCGCGCGTCAGCCCTGGGCGGCGGCGCGGCGGAACATCGGCGTCGCGGCCCGCGCCAGCAACACGACCAGCGCGACCGAGCCGCCATGCCAGAGCAGCGTCTCGAGTGCCGCATCCAGCGGATGGACCATTGTCAGCCCGACATTCGCGATGGCCGCCGCCGCCAGCGCGCCCAGCGCCGCGACGGGGCCGGGGCGCAGCGGCGCCGCATGGCGCGCGAGCCAGAGCACGGCCACCGTCAGCGGCACCCCGAAGCCGACGATGAACCGCAGGCAGCCCAGGGAGAGTCCCGTGCTGAGACCCCCCCAGCCCAGCGCCCAGACATCCTGCAGGCAGCCGAAGCCCATGGTCGCGACCCAGAGTGCGGCCGTCGGCAGCGGCAGCAGGGCCCAGCGATCGTCGCGGTCGGGCATGGCGAGCTGGAACGCCGCGATGGCCGCCAGGACGCCGGTCACCCCGGCGAGGATCACCTGCGCGACCTCCGTTCCGCGCGCCATCCGCCGGGGCAGGTCCGGGCTGAGGCCGAAGGCCAGGATCGCCAGACCGATGACCGCGCCCGCGAAGGCCAGCCAGCCGGCAGCGATCACCAGGGGATGCGCAACGCGGCGCACCGGCTTCAGGTCCTGCGTCAGGCTGGCGAGAAGGTCGTCGGTGTTCATCGCCTACTCCGCCGCCCCGAACCGGCGCCTGAGGCTCTGCAGCGCGCGATGCGTCGCGACCTTCATGGCATCCACCGTGGTGCCCGCGCGCTTGCTGGCCTCGGCCAGTGGCAGGTCCTGGATCTTCGTCAGCTGCAGCGCGTCGCGCTGGGCCTGCGGCAATTCCGCGACCGCCTCGCGCAATTGGCGCGCGGCGACGCGTTCCTCGCCCTCATGGCCCTCGGCAGCCGCGAACTCATCGGCCCCGGTGATCTCGACTTCCCGCCCACCGCGGCGGCCGTGGCGGCGGAGCCGGTCCACGGCGCGGCGTTCGGCGATGGCGGCGAGCCAGGGGCGGAAGGGGCGCGTGGGGTCGTAGGTGGCGCGGACCTGATGCAGCGTCAGCAGCGTGTCCTGCACGGCGTCCTCGGCCTCGGCCGCGTTCTGGATCCGCCGCCGGCAGATCGCGCGCAGCAGCGGCAGGCATTCGCGCAGCAGCGTGTCATAGGCGCGCGCATCGCCCCCCTGCGCCGCCGCCATCAGGGACGACCAGCGAAGATCGCGTGCGTCGCGGGCCTCCTCCGTCACGCGGAAGGGCCCCCGCACACAGACAGGGGCGAGAGTGTCACTCATCCAGTCTAGCCCGGTCCTGGCTTGGCGGGAAATGCGGGGTATCGGCGCGGCTTCGCACCGGCGGCGGCGGCGGTTACGTCCAGCGAGGAGAAATATATCGCGGTAACCGCGCCCCGCGCGGCCGCGAAGCCAGGACGGATCGCCACGTTTCGGGAGTGACCGTCATGCCCTTCACCAGGGATCGCAACGCGATGGTGCTCAGCCTCCTCGCCTGGGGCGCCGCGCTCTGGATCGCCTATGAGTTCACCTGGTACCAGCAATACAAGCTGGCTGGCCCGACACTGGTCTTCGAACGCCTGTCGGATTGGAGCGGCATTCCCGAACGGCCCTTCCGCCTCTTCGTCTCGGCCATGGAAGCCGTGGCCGCCGTGCTGGTGCTGATCCCCCGCACCCAGGGCTTCGGCGCGCTGTTCGGCATGGGCATCATGTCGGGCGCCATCGTCTTCCACCTCTTCACGCCGCTCGGCGTGGATCCCTATGAGGATGGCGGGATGCTCTTCAAGGAGGCCTGCTTCACCTGGGCGATGGCGGCCTTCGTCGCCTTCGTGCGGCGCGACCAGCTGATCGCGCTGGCGCGGCAGGTGCTGGGGCGCATCCGTCCCGCCGCCGCGGCGTGACGGCGGTGGCGACGCCGGTCCGCCCGCCGCGCGACACGCGTCTCGATGTGCTGCGCGGTTGGATGCAGGTCTCGATCTTCATCTCCCATGCCGCGGGAACGATGGGTTTCTGGTTCATTCACGCGGCCTGGGGGTTGTCCGACAGCTCGGAGCAGTTCGTGCTGCTCTCCGGTCTTGCGCTCGGCTCGGTCTTCACGCTGAAGCAGCATCGCGACGGCTTCGCGGCGGCCTGGCGCGACATCGGGATGCGCACGGCGCGGCTGTGGCGCATCCACCTGCTGGTCTTCCTGCTGTTCGGCATGATGGTGCTCTGGACCGAGCGCATCGTTGGCCTGCCCGGGGAGATCGCCCGGATGAACTGGTCGCTCTTCGCCGAGCGGCCCTGGCATGCGCTGGCCGGCGGCGCCGTGCTGCTGCACCAGCCCGCCTTCATGGGCATCTTCCCGATCTTCCTTGTCTGCATGGCCGCGCTGCCGGTCTTCGCCTGGGCGGCGGGGCGCTTCGGCGCCTGGGCGATGGTGGCCTCCGTCGCGCTCTACGCCGTGCCGCAACTGGCCGGGCCCGTCATCCCCGGCATCGGCGGCACGGAGATCGCCTTCGATCCCCTGGCCTGGCAACTGCTGTTCATGACCGGTGCCTGGATCGGGCGCGCCGCGCTGCTGGGGCAGAGGGGCGTGCCGCGGCATCCCGCTTTCGTCGCGGCGGCGGCCGCGGTCGTTGCCTTCGGGGTCTGGGTGCGCCTGGTCGGCCACGGCATCCTGCCCGGGCCGGCGATCGAGCCGCTGTTCCTGGGCGGCAAGGAGCACCTGGCGCCGCCGCGGCTGCTGCATGCGCTGGCGCTCGCCTATCTCGTCGCGGTGCTGATGCCGCGCAGCGCCGGCTGGATGGAGTGCGCGGGGGCGCAATGGATGGCGGCGATCGGGCGGAACAGCCTGCAGGTCTTCAGCCTCGGGCTTTTCCTGTCCTATCTCTACACCGTGGCTGTACGCTGCTGGCCGGGGCAGGCGGCGCTGCTGGACGCGCCGCTGATCCTGGGCGGGGTGGCGCTGCTGGTGGTATTCGCACGGCGGCTGGAACGGCGGCGCATGGTTGCCGCGGTGGTGAAGCGCCCGGCCTGAGTTGTCGGCACGGCGATGCGCGACTAGCCTGCCGCCCGCCCGAGCCGGGAGAGGGACGCGCATGAAGCTCACCGCCGATCGCCTGGATGCGATCTCGCCATCCAAGACCATCGCGGTCCGCCAGATCGCCGATGCGCTGAAGCGGGAAGGGCGCGACATCCTGCGCATCTCCTCGGGCGAGCCGGATTTCCCGACGCCCAGGAACATCCGCGACGCCGCGATCCGCGCCATCGAGGAGGGCGAGACGCGCTACACCGACGTGTCGGGCACGCCCGCCGTGCGCAAGGCCGCGGCGGCGAAGTTCAAGCGGGATTCGGGCATCGACTACGCTCCGGAGGAGATCATCGTCGCGACCGGCGGCAAGCAGGTGATCTTCAACGCCATCCTGGCCACGATCGACCCGGAGGACGAGGCGATCATCCCGACGCCCTGCTGGGTGAGCTACCCCGACATCGTGCAGCTCGCGGGCGGCAAGCCGGTCTTCGTCCCCTGCGGCGAGAACCAGCAGTTCAAGATGTCGCCCGAGCAGCTTGAAGCCGCGATCACGCCACGAACGAAATGGCTGATCCTGAACAACCCGTCGAACCCCACGGGCGCGATGTACAGCCTGGAGGAGATGCGCAGGCTGACGGATGTGCTGCTCAGGCATCCGCAGGTCTGGGTCTTCACCGACGACATCTACGAAAAGCTTGCCTATGACGGCCGCAAGGCCGTGACGGTGGTGGAGGCGGAGCCGCGGCTCAAGGACCGCACCGTCACCATGAATGGCTGTTCGAAATCCTACGCCATGACGGGCTGGCGCATCGGCTTCGCCGGCGCGCCGCTGGCGCTCATCAAGGCCATGGACAAGCTGCAGAGCCAGAGCACGTCCAACACCAGCAGCGTCTCCCAGGCCGCGGCGGTGGAGGCGCTGACCGGGCCGCAGGAGAGTGTGGAGCAGATGCGCCAGGCGTTCGAGCGCCGCCGTGACATGGTGGTCGCCATGATCAACGAGGCGCCAGGGCTGCGCTGCCACAAGCCCGAAGGCGCCTTCTACGTGTTTCCCTCGATCGCCGGGTGCATCGGCAAGACGACCAGGGGCGGCGCGGCGATCACGGACGACGATGTCTTTGTGAAGGCGCTGCTGGCCGAGGAAGGGGTCGCCGTCGTGCATGGCGGCGCCTTCATGGGCCCCGGCCATTTCCGGATTTCCTACGCCAGCGACGACGACACGCTGCGGGAGGCCTGCACGCGCATCCAGCGCTTCTGTGCGGGGATGCGGTGATGCTCGCCCGGCGGCCGTTTCTCGTTGCGCCGGCGCTCCTCGCGGCGCCCGCCCTGGCGCAGGAACGCTATCCCTCCCGGCCCGTCGTGGTCGTCAATCCCTGGCCGCCGGGCGGCTCCTCCGACACCATGGCGCGTATCGTCATGCAGCGCATGACGGTGATCCTCGGCCAGAATTTCGTGGTGGAGAACCGGCCCGGCGCCTCCGGCACCGTCGGCACCGGCTCGGTCGCGCGGGCGCGGCCCGATGGCTACACGCTGCTCTTCGGCACCAACTCCACCTATGCCATCGCGCCGCATCTCATGGAGGGGCTGCCCTACGACAATGCCACGGCGCTCGCCGGCATCAGCCTGGTCGGGCGCATGGCGCAGTCCTTCTGCGTGCATCCCTCGGTGCCCGCAAACACGTTGCAGGAATTTCTGGCCATCGCCCGCGCGCAGCCGGGGCAACTCAGCTTCTCATCGGCTGGCAATGGCGCGAGCAGCCATCTCGCGACCGAGCTGCTGATGGAGAAGGCCGGAGTCAACCTGCTGCACGTGCCCTATCGTGGCGGCGCGCCGTCCGCGCAGGCGGTCGTGACCGGGGAAGTGCGCTGCTCCTTCATCGACCTGATCACGGCGCTGCCGCTCTCCCGCGGCGGATCGGTGCGCATCCTCGCCGTCAGCACCGCGGACCGATCGCCGCTTGCCCTCGATGTGCCGACGATCGCGCAGGCCGGCGTGCCGGGCTTCGAATCCTCGACCGACGCTTCCCTGTTCGCGCCCGCGGGCACACCGGAGCCGATCATCCGGCGGCTGAACGAGGCGGTGCGCGAAGCCGTCGCCCATCCCGAAACGCGCGCCGCGCTGCTGACGCAGGCGGTCGAGCCCGTCGGCTCGACAACCCAGGAGTTTGCGGCGTATTTCGCGCGCGAGAATGCCAAGTGGAGCGAGATCATCCGGTCGCGCAACATCAGGCTGGGCTGAGGAGAAAGCATGTCCGGGGAAGCGCCCGCGCCGCGGTGGCATGAGCATGTCATCGCCGCGCTGAAGGAGAATGACGTCAGGCTCGTCGTCTATGTGCCCGACAACGTGTTGCGGCCACTGCTGGAGGCGATCCACGCGGACCCCTACTTCACCTGCTTCCCCGTGACGCGGGAGGAGGAGGGCCTCGGCATCGTCTGCGGGTCCTGGATGGCCGGGATGCGTGGCGTGCTGCTGATGCAGACCAGCGGCTTCGCGACGCTGCCGAATGTGCTCGCCTCGCTCGCCTGCGCGGCGCAGATCCCCGCGCTGATGATCGTCTCCGAACGCGGCACGATGGGCGAGTTCAACTACGGCCAGTCGCTGGTGTGGCGCACGATGCGCCCGGTGCTGGATGCGCTGGCGGTCAACCACCAGACCATCACGCGGCTCGACGAATGCGCCTTCATGGCCGACCGCACCATGCGCCAGGCCTTCTCCACGCAGGCGCCGGCCTGCATCATTCTCTCGCCGCTGCTGACGGGCGGAAAGGTGGTGAAGAAATGAGCGGCCCCACCCCCATGCACAACGCCAAGGTCATGAACCGCGCGGAGCTGACGAAGCGGCTCGTCACGCGGCTGAAGGACGAGGCCGTGATCGGCGGCATCGGCAATTCCAATTTCGACCTCAGCGCCGCCGGCCACCGCCCCGAGAATTTCTACATGCTGGGCAGCATGGGCCTGTCGGCGCCGATCGCGCTCGGCGTCGCCATCGCGCAGCCACGACGAAAAGTCTTTTCCCTCGAAGGCGACGGCTCGATCCTGATGGAACTCGGCTGCCTCGCCACCATCGCGGCGCAGGCGCCGAAGAATCTCTGCGTCATCATCTGGGACAACGGCGTCTACCAGATCACGGGCGGGCAGGGGACGCCGGCGGCAGCCGCGAAGTCGGACCTGGTGGCCGCGGCGCGGGCGCTCGGCATCGCCCAGGCGAATTGGGCGGCCGACGAGGCGGAATTCGATTCGCTGGTCGGGCAGGCGATGACGGGCGACGGGCCCTGGGTCATCGGCGTGCGGATCGACGGCAAGCCCGGCGTCAGCCAGACCGAGCGCGATCCCTCGCTGTTCCGCGACCGCTTCATGCGGGGCATGGGCGCCAAGAAGGCCTGACAACCGGGGGCCGCTCCATTGCTGCAATGCCGCATGGCAGAGGAATTTGCGGGCGCGCGGCCGCTGGTGCATTCTCCGCGCGATAGGGAAGTTCAAAAGGAGAACAACGTCTGAGCGCCGGGCGCATTTCCGCAGGTGCCACCGTGCGCGGGGCCACGATGCCCTCGCGCAGTTCAGGCGTTTTTTTCGGGCTTTCCGCCAGCCATCCGTTCCACTGGCCCGCCGCGTGCGCGACGCGCGGCGATGGCATGCTCCGCTTGGGAGGAGCCTCTTGAAGCCGACCGACATCACGGACCCCACCTACTTCCACAAGGTCGTGGATTGCCAGTGGGCCTGTCCGGCGCACACGCCGGTTCCCGAATACATCCGGCTGATCGCGGAGGGGCGCTACTCCGACGCCTACATGATCAACTGGCATTCCAACGTCTTCCCGGGCGTGCTCGGCCGCACCTGCGACCGACCCTGCGAGCCGGCCTGCCGGCGCGGGCGCGTGGAGGAGGAGCCGGTCGCGATCTGCCGCCTCAAGCGCGTCGCGGCCGACAACAAGGACAAGGCGGATATCCGCGCGCGGCTGACGCCCATCCCCGAGCAGAAGAACGGCAAACGCATCGCCTGCCTCGGCGCCGGCCCGGCCTCGCTCACCGTCGCGAAGGATCTCGCGCCCCTCGGCTACGAGGTCCATGTCTTCGACGACCAGGCGAAGCCCGGCGGCTTCATCCGCCAGCAGATCCCGCGCTTCCGCCTGCCCGAGGAGATCATCGACGAGGAATGCGGCTACATCACCGACCGCGGCGGCGTCGTGCTGCACATGAAGCAGCGCGTGGACAGCCTGAAGGCGATCCTCGCCGGGGGCTATGACGCGGTCTTCGTCGGCACCGGCGCGCCGCGCGGGCGCGAACTCGACGTGCCGGGCCGCCAGGAAGCGAAGGCCAACATCCATATCGGCATCGACTGGCTGGCGAACGTCTCCTTCGGCCATATCGAGAAGGTGGGCCGCCGCGTCGTCGTCCTCGGCGGCGGCAACACGGCGATGGATTGCTGCCGCTCCGCCCGCCGCATGGGCGGCGAGGAGGTCACCGTCGTCGTCCGCTCCGGCTTCGAGGAGATGAAGGCGAGCCCCTGGGAGAAGGAGGACGCGATGCGCGAGGGCATCCCGATCCTCAACTTCCTGGTGCCGAAGGAAGTGCTGCACGACAAGGGCGCGCTGAAGGGCATCGTCTTCGAGAAGGTGCGCGCGGAGTACGACGCGAAGGGCCGCCGCAACCTGGTGCCTGCAGGCGAGCCCGACGTGACCATCGCCTGCGACGACATCCTGGTCGCGATCGGCCAGGAGAACGCCTTCCCCTGGATCGAGCGCGACATCGGCCTTGAGTTCGACCGCTGGGGCCTGCCGAAGCTGAACGAGGCCACTTTCCAGTCCACGGTGCCGAATGTGTTCTTCGGCGGCGACGCGGCCTTCGGCCCCAAGAACATCATCTGGGCCGTGGCGCACGGGCATGAGGCGGCGGTCTCGATCGACCTGTTCTGCAACGGGCAGGACGTGGCCGCGCGGCCGGCGCCGAACACCTCCATCGCCAGCCAGAAGATGGGCATCCACGAATGGTCCTACGACAACGACGTGTCGCTGGACCTGCGCTTCAAGGTGCCGCACCTGCCCGAGGAGAAGTCGCTGCGCGACATCAAGGCCGAGGTCGAGCTCGGCTATGACCGTGCGATGGCGTTCAAGGAAGCGCAGCGCTGCCTGAACTGCGACGTGCAGACGGTCTTCACCGCCTCGCTCTGCATCGAATGCGATGCCTGCGTCGATATCTGCCCGGTGGACTGCATCAACTTCACGAACAACGCCGAGGAGAGCGAGCTCCGCGGTGAGTTGCGCGTGCCTGCGCACAACCTGTCGCAGGACCTCTATGTGCAGGATGGGCTCAAGACCGGGCGCGCCATGGTGAAGGACGAGGACGTCTGCCTCCATTGCGGCATGTGCGCCGAGCGCTGCCCGACGGGCGCCTGGGACATGCAGAAATTCTTCCTCGAGACGGCCAAGCCGAAGGCCAAGGTTCACGCATGCAGCCGATAACACGGACGAACGACTTCGTCGTCAAATTCGCCAACGTCAACGGGTCGGGCTCGGCCAGCGCGAATTCGATGTTCGCCAAGGCGATCCTGCGCATGGGCATTCCCATCGCGTCGCGCAACATTTTTCCCAGCAACATCCAGGGCCTGCCGACCTGGTTCGAGGTGCGCGTGTCCGAAGCGGGGCACCTGGGGCGCCGCGGCGGCGTGGACCTGATGGTCGCGATGAACCCGCAGACCTGGGACAAGGACGTCGCCGAGATCGAGCCCGGCGGCTACCTGTTCTACGACAGCACCAAGCCGCTGCCGCCCAGCAAGTTCCGCAGCGACATCACGGTCATCGGCGTGCCGCTGACGCAGATCACGAACGCCGCCTACACCGATCCGCGCCAGCGCCAGCTCTTCAAGAACATCATTTACGTCGGCGCCCTGTCGGCCCTGCTGGACATGGATCCTGAAGCGGTGCGCGGCCTGATCGCGCAGCAGTTCAAGGGCAAGGAAAAGCTGATCCAGCCGAACTATGATGCGCTGGATATGGGCCGCAAATGGGCGCGGGAGAACCTGCCTTGCCCGATCGGGCTGACGCTCCGCCGATCCGACAAGGTCGGCAACCGCATCTTCGTCGAAGGCAATGCGGCGGCCGGCCTCGGCGCGGTGTACGGCGGTGCCACGGTCTGCGCCTGGTATCCCATCACGCCCTCCACCTCGCTCGCCGATGCCTATGAGCGCTGGGCCGGGCGCTACCGCACGGACAAGGAAACGGGCGAGAAGCGCTTCGCCTTCATCCAGGCCGAGGACGAGCTCGCCTCCATCGGCATGGTGATCGGTGCGGGCTGGAACGGCGCGCGCGCCTTCACCGCGACCTCCGGCCCCGGCATTTCGCTGATGGGCGAGTTCTTTGGCCTCGCCTATTTCGCGGAAATCCCGGCAGTGATCTTCGACGTGCAGCGCGCGGGGCCCTCCACGGGCATGCCGACGCGCACGCAGCAATCGGATGTGCTGAAGGCGGCCTATGCCAGCCATGGCGACACCAAGCATGTCGTGCTGCTACCCGAGGACCCCCATGAATGCTTCGTCTTCGGTGCCGAGGCTTTCGACCTCGCCGACCGCCTGCAGACGCCGGTCTTCGTGCTGCTCGACCTCGACATCGGCATGAATGACTGGCTGTGCGAGCCCTTCACCTGGGACGACAGCAGGAAGCTCGACCGCGGCAAGGTCATGACCGCCGAGGAGCTTGAGGCCGGCAAGGTTTTTGGGCGCTACCTGGACGTCGATGGGGATGGCATTCCCTATCGTACCTATCCGGGCACGCATCCGAACAAGGGTTCCTACTTCACCCGTGGCACGTCGCGCGACCGCTTCGCGCGCTACACGGAAGAAGGCCCGGCCTATGTCGACAACATGCAGCGCCTGCTGAAGAAGTTCGACACGGCCCGCAGCATCGTCCCCCGCCCGATCGAGACCAGGGCCGCGCAGCCGACGCGCGACGGCGTGCTGTTCTACGGCTCGACCTCGGCCGCGATGCGCGAGGCGCTGGAGGTGCTGGCGGCGGAGGGCATCCATCTGGATGCCATGCGGCTGCGCGCCTTCCCCTTCCATGACGATGTCTCGGACTTCATCGCGCGCCACGACCGCGTCTTCCTGGTCGAGCAGAACCGCGACGCCCAGATGAAGAGCCTCATCGTCAACGAATGCAGCGTCGATCCCGCGAAGATCGTCTCCGTGCTGCACTATGACGGCACGCCGATCACCGCGAATTTCATCAAATCCGCGATCGCCGACCGCGCCACGGCGGCGAACGTGGTGCCTCTCCGGAAGGCCTGAGCCATGAGCTACCTGCCCAAGCCCAAGCTGCACCATCCGAAGCTGCCGACCAACGCGCTCGGCTTCACGCGGCGCGACTACGAAGGCGCGATCAGCACGCTCTGCGCGGGCTGCGGGCATGATTCGATCAGCGCCGCGATCATCCAGGCCTGCTTCGAGCTGGACCTGGAGCCGCACCGCATCGCCAAGCTCTCGGGCATCGGCTGCTCGTCCAAGACGCCGACCTACTTCCTCGGCAACAGCCACGGCTTCAACTCTGTTCACGGCCGCATGCCGTCGGTTCTGACGGGCGCCAACCTGGCAAACCGCTCGCTCGTCTATCTCGGGGTCTCCGGCGACGGCGACAGCGCCTCGATCGGCTTCGGCCAGTTCGGCCATTCGATCCGCCGCGGCGTGAACATGACCTATATCGTCGAGAACAACGGCGTGTACGGCCTGACCAAGGGCCAGTTCTCGGCGACTGCCGACAAGGGCTCCAAGGCCAAGAAGGGCAATGTCAACGCCGACGAGCCGATCGACATGGTCGCCATGGCGCTGCAACTCGGCGCCACCTATGTCGCGCGCTCCTTCTCGGGCGACAAGGACCAGCTCGTGCCGCTGATCAAGGGCGCGCTGCGGCACCAGGGCGCGGCCTTCATCGATTGCCTGAGCCCCTGCGTGACCTTCAACAACCATGCGGGTTCCACGAAGTCCTTCGACTTCATCCGCGAGCACAACGAGGCGGTGAACCGCCTCGACGTCATCCTCGGGCGCGAGCCGATCACGGCACAGTACGCGCCGGGCGAGCTGCGCGAGGTGGTGCAGCATGACGGCTCCGTGCTGCGCCCGCGCAAGCTGCACGAGGAGTACGACGCGACAAACAAGGTCGCCGCCATGAACTACCTGCAGGAACGCAAGGCGCTGGGCGAGATCGTCACCGGCCTGCTCTACGTGGACCCCGATCCCGTGGACCTGCACGCCCATCTCAAGACCACGGACAAGCCGCTGAACAGCCTGGGCGACGCCGAGCTGGTGCCGGGTGCGAAGGCGCTGGACGCGATCAACGCCGGCCTGCGCTGATGGGCCGCTACGACGGCAAGCTGATCGTCGTCACCGGCGCCGCCGGCGGCATCGGCAAGGAAACGGTGCCGCTGCTGGCGGCCGAGGGCGCGAAGCTGCTGCTGATCGATGTGGCGCGGGCGCCGCTGGATGCGATGGTCGCCGCGCTGCCGAAGGGGCAGGCCGTCGCGGCCGTCTCCGACCTCGCGTCGGTGGAGGCCTGCCGCACGGCGCTGGCGGCGGCGGATGGGCCGGTTCATGGCCTCGTGCATCTCGCCGGCATCTACCTGACGCACGAGATGGACGACGCGGCGCCGGAGATCTACCGCCGCGTCATGGATGCGAATGCGACCAACGCCTTTGATCTCGTGGTCGCGGCGGAACCGCGCCTCGTCGCGGGCAGCCGCATCGTCTTCATCTCCTCGCTCGCCTTCCGGCGCGGCTCGCCCGATCACGTCGCCTATTCCATGTCGAAGGGCGCGCTGGCGGGGCTGACGCGGGCGCTGGCGCGGCGCTACGCGGCGCAGGGCGTGCTGGTGAACGGGCTGTGCCCGGGCATCATCGACACGCCGATGCCGGCGCGGATCATTGCCTCGCGCGGCGATGCGCTGAAGCAGCAGATCCCGCTCGGCCGCTTCGGCCATCCGGCGGAGGTCGCGGGCGTGATCGAATTCCTGTTGGGCCCTGCGTCCTCCTACATGACGGGTCAACTGCTCAACGTCGATGGCGGGATGATCAACGGCTGATCGGGACGGGGGCGCCCAGCGGGCTCAGGGCCCAGCGCGCACCCAGGGCGACCAGCACGTGGACTACCAAACAAAGCGCGGTGCAGCGGAACCATAAGGTCCGGGCTCGTAAGAGCGGCAGAACGATTTGCGCCTGGTCGTCGGGCCAGGCGGCCGCGGCACGGCACTTTCCCTTCAACGTGCAGGAGACCCATCGACGGACGCCGAGGACGTTGAGCACGGAGATGTTCGTCCAAATCAGCATCGGCACGCAGAAGAGGAGGCCATAGCGACTGATGATAACCAGGAAGGCCGAGCCAAACGCGGCCACGTTCACCAGAGCATCCAGAGCAACGAACAGGTCATCCTGCGTCGCCCTCATGCGCTAGTTCCCATAGGCCATGCGCGGCAGCCACAGCGCCATGCCAGGGAAGGCGATCAGCAGTCCGGTCATCACCACCATGGCGATGAAGAAGGGCACGGTGCCCTGGAAGACCTCCGAGATGGAACCTTCCCGCCGCACCGCCTGGATGACGTAGAGCGTCATGCCGACCGGCGGCGAGATCAGCGAGATCTCGCACATCAGCACGATGAAGACGCCGAACCACACGGGATCGACGCCGGCCGCGACGATCACCGGGAAGATCACCGGCACGGTGCCGACCAGCATGGGCAGCGTCTCGAAGAAGACGCCGAGCAGCAGGTAGAAGACGGTCAGCACCAGGATCAGCTGCAAGGGCGTGGCACCCAGCCCCGTGACGAAGGCGCCGAGCGCCGGGGTCACGCCGAGCAGTCCCATGACGAAGTTCAGGTAGAAGGCGACGGAGAGGATGAGGATGCTCATCGCCGTCAGGTTCGCCGTCGCGATGAAGGCGTCGTGCAGCATCCTGACGTTGAGCTTGCCGTAGAAGGCTGCGATGGGCAGGGATGCGACGACGGCCAGCGCCGCACTTTCCGTCACCGTCGCCCAGCCCGTGTAGATCGAGCCCATGATGATCGCGAAGATCAGGAAGGGCGGCACCAGGTCCACCAGCCGCCGGATCCGCACCATCAGCGGATCGAGCTCCTCCTTCTGACGCACGAGGTCGGGCTTCGCCAGCGCAATGAGCACGATCGTCGCCATGAACAGCACCGTCATGACGATCCCTGGCACCACCGCCGCTGCATAGAGCTGGCCCACCGAGGTGTTGGTCATGGCGCCATAGACGATCAGCGCGATCCCCGGGGGGATCAGGTTGCCGAGCGAGGCGCCGGCCGCGATGGAGCCGAGCACGAGCCGCGTGTCGTATTTTCTTCGCTTGAAGGAGGGCAGCGCGACGGTCGAGACGGTCGCCGCCGTTGCGACGGACGAACCCGAAACCGCCGAGAACACCGCCGACGCGCCGACATTGGTGTGAAGCAAGCCCCCCGGCAGCGGGTTCAGCCAGTCCGCCAGAGACCGGTACAGCTTGTCGGTGGAGCCCGACCGCACAAGAATCTCGCCGAGCAGGATGTAGAGCGGGATGGAGAGCAGCACGTAGTCTTCCATCGCCGCCCACATCTGCGTGCCGAAGGCCGCGACCAGCGGCGGGCCCAGATAGAGCGAGGCGCCCAGGAAGGCGACGATGCCCATCGCCGTCGCGACATGCAGCCCCGCGAACAGCAGCAGGATCAGCAGCAGGAAGCCGAGCGCCGCTTCGGTGACGCCGATCATGCGCCCGCTCCTTCCGCGCCGCCGCGTTCCTTGAGCGCGGAGACCTCGGTCTCGATCTCCTCGTCCAGAGTGAGCGGCCCGTAGAAGCGGTTCACGCTGCGCCAGGAGAACAGCAGCAGGATCAGCGCATGCGCCGCCATGGCGCCCGCCGAGGCCGCGAACAGCCCGATGCCGGCGAGCCAGGCGGATTGCGGGATCCAGAGCGGCGTCTGCAGCGGCGAGTTGGCGTGGGCCTGGAATTCGAGACTCTCGTCGAGCACCGCCCAGCCGCGCCAGGCGGCATAGCCTGCCATCGCGGCCAGCAGCACATAGGCCGATGCGTTCAGCAGCGCGCGCAGGAAGGCGGGCAGGCGCCCCACCAGGAAATCCACCCGGGTGTGCGCCTTGACCATCAACGCGCTGGCGAAGCCGAAGGCCGAGACGATGGCGAGCGTGTAGGCGCCGATCTCGTCGATGCCCTGGATGGACATGGCGAAGAATTTCCGCAGCACGATCTCGACGCAGGTGAGGACGGAGAGCGCCAGCAGCCACCAGCCCGACAGGATGGCGAGCAATCGTGCCGGCGGGGTGAAGAAGCGGATGACGGGGTTGTCGAGCTGGGACATGGCGATACTCAGAGTCGCGAAGCGGCAGGCAGGAGGCGGGCCATCGGCGGCGCGAGGCGCGGGCGCACCCATTCGGCGATGTCGCAGCGCCGCGCGATCCAGACGCGCGAGCCCAGGCTCCTCAGGTGCGACAGGATCGCCTCCACCGCGCGGAAGCGGGCCGGGCGGCCGCAGATGCGCAGATGCAGGCCAACGCTCAAAAGCTTCGGCGCGCCGCGTGCGCCTTCCTCCAGCAGTTGCTCCACGGCCGAAGCCACGTAGTCGGAAAACTCCTGCGCCCGCGCGAAGCCGTTCGGATGAAAGAACTTCATGTCGTTGGTGTCGAGCGCGTAGGGCAGGACCAGCATCGGTCCGTCCCAATAGGGCAGGTCGTCATCGAAGGCGTTGCTGTCATAGCGGTAGCCGAGCTCGGCCAGCAGGCCGCGCGTGTGCGGGCTCGCGCTGCCACGACAAAAGTAGCCAATGGGGCGCGTGCCGGTCGCCGCCTCGATCGCTTCCGTCGCGCGACGGAGTGCGATGGCCTCGGTTGCGCGGTCGGGATAGTCGGCATTCGGGCGCCAGCGCCAGCCGTGGCAGGCGGGCTCATGCCCGCGGCGCACCACCTCGCGCGCGAGATCAGGCGTGCGCGCGGCGGCGCGGCCGCACATGAAGAAGCTGGCCTTCACGCCATGCCGGTCGAAGGCGTCCAGGAAACGCGGCAGTCCGGCGCGCAGGCCATAGGCAAAAATCTGTTCCTGGCCGATGTCGCGGGCACCCGGGGGCACGATGGAGATGACCTCCCCGATGCGCTCGCTCTCGCCGTCGCCCGCCTCGATCGAAAGCTCGGCGCCTTCCTCGTAATTCACCACGATGGAGACGGCGAGGTCCGCGCCGCCGGGCCACGCCATCCGCGGCGGGTCGAAGCCATACCCGATCAGGTCACGTTGCATCGGCACTCCAGTCGCGGCATCGTCCCGATCCTGGCACAGGACATCGCGGGGGACGAGACGATGCGTTTTCTGATCGGGGCGGCGCTGGCCTTGGGAACATCGCTGGTGGCATCGGGCGCAGAGGCCCAGGCGCCCATCCAGCTGCGCGTGGCGGGCCACTACACCGCCAACAACACGCATACCGAAGTCATCGAGCGCCCCTTCTTCATGGGGCTGGGGCAGGAGACCGGCATCAACCTCGCCGTCACCTTCAACCCCATGGACCAGGTCGGCGCCAATGCGGCGGATGCGCTGCGCAACCTGCGCAACAACGTCTTCGACGTGATGTCCGTGCTGATGGGTCAGACCGCGCGCGACGAGCCCTTCGTGGACGCGATGGACCTGATGGGCGTCTCGACCACGCTCGAGGAGACGCAGGCCGCGGTGAATGCGGGGCGGGCGGCGCTCGATCAGCGCCTGCAGCAGCGCTTCGGCGCGAAGGTGATGACGCTCTGGCCCTTCGGCCCGCAGATTTTCTTCTGCAATCGCCCGGTGGCCAGCACTGCCGATCTGCGCGCCTTGCGCGTGCGGTCGTACACGCCGTCCATGTCCGCGTTGCTGCAATCCTTCGGCGCGGTGCCCGTCACGCTGCAGCTCTCCGAGACCTACCAGGCGATCCAGCGCGGCACGGTGGAATGCGGCATCACCTCGGCGACCTCGGCCTATGGCGCCAATTGGGGCGAGGTGATCACGCACATCCTGCCGGTCAGCCTGGCCTCCGGCGTGCAGGGGCACTTCATGACGGTGGCCGCCTGGCGTCGCTTCACGCCGCAGCAGCAGGAAGCGCTGACCCGTGCCTTTGCACGGCTGGAGCGGCAGATGTGGGATTACGCGCGCACGAGCCATGAGCAGGCGCTGGCCTGCTTCACCGGTGCCGCGAGCTGCACGACGCGCCGCTTCAACGTGACGGTGGTGACGCCGCCCGCGAGCGACGCCGCGCGGATCAACGAGGCCGTGACCGCGGCGGTGCTGCCGGGCTTCCGCGACAGCTGCAATCGTGTCTGGAACGAGTGCAGCGCCGTGTGGAACCGGACCGTGGGCCAGGCGCGGGGCTACACGATCCAGTAGTCAGACGGTGAGGAGGCGGCGCACCGCCTCCTCGTCCAGCTCCCGCGCCGGGCCTTCCAGTGCAACCTCTCCGCGCACCATCACCATGATGCGGTCGGCGAGGTCGCGGGCGAATTCGAAATACTGTTCCACCAGCACCACCGCCATGTTCCGTTCCTTCGCGAGCAGCGCGATGACGCGGGCGATGTCCTTGATCACCGAGGGCTGGATGCCCTCGGTCGGTTCGTCGAGGATGAGCAGCCGCGGCCGCGCCGTCAGCGCGCGCGCGATGGCCAACTGCTGCTGCTGCCCGCCTGAGAGATCGCCGCCGCGGCGGCCCAGGAATTTCTTGAGGATCGGGAACAGGTCGAACACGTCATCCGACACCTTGGATCCGCGCGGCGCCGCGGCGAGCGCCGTTTCCAGATTTTCCTTCACCGTCAGGAATGGAAAAATCTCCCGCCCCTGCGGCACATAGCCCAGCCCCGCCCGCGCGCGGTCCGCCGGCCCCATCCGCACGATGTCGCGGCCTTCCCATTCGATCGCGCCGGCGCTCACGCGCTCCACACCCATGATCGAGCGCATCAGCGAGGACTTGCCGACGCCGTTGCGGCCCAGCACGCAGGTGATCTTCCCGGGTTCCGCCATCAGGTCCACGCCGCGCAGGCAGAGGCTCGCGCCGTAGGAGAGTTCCAGGCCCTTCGCGTGCAGCATCGCTCAGCGCCCCAGATAGACTTCGATGACGCGCGGATCGCTCTGCACGCTGTCGATCGGTCCCTCGGAGATGACCGTGCCCTCATGCAGCACGGTGACCTTGCGGCCGAGCGCGCGCACGAACTCCAGATCGTGTTCCACCACCACCACGGAACGCCGCCCCGCGATGCGACGGAGCAGGGCCGCGGTGTGCTCGGTCTCCTGGTCCGTCATGCCGGCGACGGGTTCGTCCACCAGCAGCAGCTCGGGTTCCTGCATCAGCAGCATGCCGATCTCCAGCCATTGCCGCTGGCCGTGGCTCAGCACGCCCGCCGCGTCGTAGGCGCGGGCGGTGAGCCCGATCTCCTCCAGCGTCCGCTCGATCTTCTCGCGGCTGTCGTCGCCGAGCAGCCAGGTCAGGCAGGCCCAGGGGTTGCGGGGCGCCTTCAGCGCGAGTTCCAGGTTCTCGAAGACCGTCAGCGCGTCGAAGACGGTGGGCTTCTGGAATTTCCGCCCGATCCCCAGCATGGCGATGGAGGCCTCGTCCATGCGCGTGAGGTCGCGCTCGCCGAAGCGCACGACGCCGGAGGTCGGCCGCGTCTTGCCGGTGATGACGTCCATCATCGTCGTCTTGCCGGCGCCGTTCGGGCCGATGACGGCGCGGAGCTCCCCGGGCTCGACGATGAGCGACAGCTCGTTCAGCGCGCGGAAGCCGTCGAAGACGACCGAGACGCCGTCGAGGTAGAGCGAGGCGCCGCGGTTCATGCGCCGCCCCTCCGCACCAGGCCCACGATGCCCTTGGGCAGCAGGAGCGTGACGACGACGAAGAGCCCGCCCAGGACGAACAGCCAGAGATCAGGCGCGAAGGAGGTGAGCCAGGTCTTCAGCGCATTCACGCCGAAGGCCCCGACCACGGCACCCACCAGCGTCGAACGCCCGCCGACGGCGACCCAGATCACGGCCTCGATCGAATTGCCGGGGCTGAACTCGCCAGGGTTGATGATGCCGACCTGCGGTACATACAGCGCGCCGGCGAGGCCCGCGAGCATGGCCGAGAGCACGAAAACGAAGAGCTTGTGCTGAGTCACGTCATAACCCAGAAAACGCACACGGCTCTCGGCGTCGCGGATTGCGATCAGCACGCGGCCGAACTTGGAATTCGTCAGCCGCGAACAGAGCCCCCAGGTCAGCACCAGCGTGACGAGGGACGCGTAGAACAGCGTCGCCCGCGCGGCGGAGGTGTTGAGCGGCATGCCCAGCAGCTCCTTGAAGTCGGTGAAGCCGTTGTTGCCGCCGAAGCCCATGTCGTTGCGGAAGAAGGCGAGCATCAGCGCATAGGTCATGGCCTGCGTGATGATCGAGAAATAGACGCCGGTGATGCGGCTGCGGAAGGCGAGGAAGCCCACGAAGGCCGCCAGCGCGCCGGGCACCAGCAGCGCCATGGCGGCGGCCAGCGGGAAGTGCTGGAAGCCCCACCAGTACCAAGGCAGGTCCTGGTAGCCGAGGAAGACCATGAAATCAGGCAGCACGGGATGGCCATAGACGCCGCGCGGCCCGATCAGCCGCATCAGATGCATGCCGATCGCATAGCCACCGAGCGCGAAGAAGGCGCCGTGGCCGAGGCTCAGCAGCCCCGCATAGCCCCAGGCGAGGTCGATCGCCAGCGCCAGGATCGCGTAGCAGATCCACTTGCCGGAGACCGAGACGACGAAGTCCGAGACATGGAAGGCGCTGCCGGCCGGCAGCCGGTTCAGCAGCGGCAGGATGGCGAGGATCGCGATGATGGCGATCATCACGGCGCGCAGGCCGAGGCGCGCGCGGGACGGCGCGGCCGGCAGGGCGGACGCCGTCGCGCTCACGATTCAGCCGCCCGGCCGCGCAGCGCGAACAACCCGCGTGGGCGCCGCTGAATGAAAAACATCAGCGCGACCAGCACCGCGACCTTGGCCAGTACCACCCCCGCATAGGGTTCCAGC
>JAYRQX010000932.1:0-3306 GCA_041910415.1 Acetobacteraceae bacterium
CCCGCGCCGGCCCGCAGCTTCCTGGTCTTCTTCGACTTCGCCTCGGACCAGCTGACGGCCCGTGCGCGCGAGATCGTGGGCCAGGCCGCGGCGGCCGCGCGCAGCCAGCAGGTCACGCGCATCGAGGTCGCGGGTCACACCGACACGGTGGGTTCGGCGCAGTACAACCAGGGCCTCTCCATCCGTCGCGCCAACAACGTGGCCGCCGAGCTGGTCCGCCAGGGCGTGCCGCGCAACGCGATCACGACGGCAGGCTTCGGTTTCACCCGCCCGCTGGTGCCGACCGGCCCGAATGTGCGGGAGCCGCAGAACCGCCGCGTGGAGATCGTCCTGCGCTGAGCCTGACGCGACGCGCGAACGAACAAAAAGAGCGCCGCGAGGCGCTCTTTTCTGTTTGGCCGGGCACGGCCGGACGATGCCGCATTCCCACACGCGGTCCGGAACTTTCCGCCCATTGATGCAACGCAAAGCGCACGGGGGCTGCGGGCGTAAGAGGCAGGCCACGCATCCACGCCGCTGTACCGCCGGGACGGGCATCGAGGCGCGGAGCGGCCTGATCCGCTTGGGATCTGCGAACGGAGTGCGAGATGAGCTTCAGGAAAACCCTTCTGGCCGCGACGGTGCTGATGGCAGCGCCCGCCCTGGCCCAGGCCCAGCCGGT
The DNA here is from genome assembly GCA_041910415.1 of Acetobacteraceae bacterium. Taxonomy (GTDB): domain Bacteria; phylum Pseudomonadota; class Alphaproteobacteria; order Acetobacterales; family Acetobacteraceae; genus JAYRQX01. The sequence goes on from JAYRQX010000932.1 coordinate 662, forward strand.
CACCGGCCTCTATGTCGCTGGCGGCCTCGGCGTGAACTTCCTCACCCGCGTCAGCGAGAATACGTCGGTCGGCCCCTTCTCGGATGGCGGCGCAGGCGGCAATGGAACGCTCCGCATCAACACGAATCCCGGCTGGGCGATCCTCGGCAGCGTCGGCTGGGGCTTCGGCAACGGGCTGCGCCTCGAAGGCGAAGCCAACTACCGCTCCAACGATGTCAGTAACGTCACCTCTCCCGGTTTTATGACCGTGAGTTCGGGCGGCAGCATCAGTTCCTTCGGACTGATGGTGAACGCGCTCTATGATTTCCGGGTCGGCCCCGTGATGCCCTATGTTGGCGCGGGCATCGGCTATGCCTGGAACCGCTACAGCGGGGTAGGCGTCTGGGCGCTGGACGGTGCCGGCAACCCCGGCAACATCCGCCTGAACGACACCGCCGGCAATTTCGCCTATCAGGGCATTGTCGGCGTGGCGATCCCGATCACCTCCGTTCCGGGCCTCGCCGTCACGGCCGAGTATCGCTACTTCGGCATGCTCGCCTCGACCATCGGCGGCAGCGCGACGCGGAGCACGACCGTCAATCTTGGCGAAGGCACCGCCACGAGCACGGGGATCGCGTCGGCCTCGATCAAGCCGCCGAGCAACAACAACTCGATCCTGTTCGGCGTGCGCTACAATTTCGGCCAGGCGCGCCCCGCCACGCCGGTCGCCGCGGCGCCCGCGCCGGCCCGCAGCTTCCTGGTCTTCTTCGACTTCGCCTCGGACCAGCTGACGGCCCGCGCACGGGAGATCGTGGGCCAGGCCGCCCAGGCCGCGCGCACCCAGCAGGTCACGCGGATCGAGGTCGCGGGCCATACGGATACGGTGGGCTCGGCGCAGTACAACCAGGGCCTCTCCATCCGCCGCGCGAACAACGTGGCCGCCGAGCTGGTCCGCCAGGGCGTGCCGCGCAACGCGATCCACACCGCCGGCTACGGCTTCAGCCGTCCGCTCGTGCCGACCGGCCCGAATGTCCGCGAGCCGCAGAACCGCCGCGTCGAGATCGTCCTGCGCTGAGCCGAAGGCGACGCGACAACGAACAGAAAGGGCGCCGCGAGGCGCCCTTTTTCATTCGGTCCCGGCGATGGGATCATCGAGCAGGCTGACGACCTCGCTCCGCTTCCCGCTCGCCCCCCAGTCAATCGCAGGGACCTGTTGGACCCGCACCGCGAACACCGGCGGCAGCGTCACCGTCACGGCCGCGATCAGCGCCGCCCGCTCCTCCTCCTCGATCGGACGCGGTCCCTCGATCTCCAGGACCAGTTCCGCCCGCCCCGTCTGCACCAGGCGGCAGGCCCGCACCGGGGCCGCCGCCAGCATCGCCGCGCTGTCGATGCGGTAGAAATGGCGCCGGCCGTCGGGCGTGCGCAGCAGCGATTTCCGTCGCCCGCGCAGATCGGTCAGCGCCGGTCCGCCATGGCCGCAGGGACAGCGCGGCAGCACGCGCGCCATGTCGCCGACGTCGTAGCGCAGCACGGGCGTCGCCGCGGCGTTCAACCCGCTCAGCACGACATGGCCGAGGCCGCCATCCTCGATGCCGCGCCCACGCTCATCGACGGTCTCCACGATCACGTTCGAACTCGCGACATGGTAGTGCGTGTCGAGCTTCGGGCACTGGAAGGCGATCGGCCCGATCTCCTCGCAGGAGTAGCGGTCGGCGATGCGCGCGCCGAGCACCTCCCGCGCGCGCTGGCGCAGCCCGGGCCACACGGCTTCGCCCAGCGTCAGGATCTCCCCGACCCGCCCGGGCCGCCGCCCGGTCGCGGTGACATGGTCGAGGAACGCCGCCAGGAAGGCGGGACGCGTCAGGAAGTGGCCGAGTTCCCCGCCATCGAGCATCATGACCAGTTCCTCGGCGCTGATGCCCGTGACGGGGAGTCCCAATCCCGGCCCGGTCCGCCAGATCTCGCCCGTCATCGCCGGCCAGCGATCGAAGGGCTGCGGCACGTCGAACTTCTTGTGCATGACCGTCATCGGCAGGGAGAGATCGCGCCCGCCCACCACATCATCGAAGGCGTAGCGCGCCAGGTTGTAGGCGCCGTTCAGCCCGGTGATGAAGAAGCGCAGCGGCTCCGCGGTGGCGCCCGAGGTCGCGTTGGTGCCGACGCCGTTGTGCTCGGGGCCGACCGGCAGCGCGCCTTCCTGTTCCACCTGCGCCCGCAACTGCGGCCGCGTCAGCAGCGGCAGGCGTGCCAGATCCATGCGGCCGCGCGGGATGCGCCGCGCCCAGAAAGGCGAATGCAGGCGCGCCGCGCCGAGGATCGCGGCGAGCCGCTCCTGCTGGTAGTCGCGCCGCTGCCGGGCGGGTCCGTTCTCCACCGCGGCGATGGTGCCGAAGGCCTGCAGGACGGAGGCGGCACGACCAAAGATTTCCGGCCCCTGCGGACCCAGCCGGACATGCTCCGGACGGATCAGGTCAACGCGCGCATCCATCGTCCGGCCTCGGTTCCCGACAGCATCATACCACCGGTCGAATGCTTCGACCGTTGGTATTCATCTTTGCTGACCCTCATGCGCCGGGCGCAAACCTCCGGTTTGCTTGGCTCGCCGGACCGTCATGCCGAAGGCATGCTGTCCGCATGACCGGCGGATCGGCACAGCCGACCGC
>JAYRQX010000933.1:0-5888 GCA_041910415.1 Acetobacteraceae bacterium
AGACCGCGCGCAAGGGCGATCCCATGCAGCCCGACACCAATATCGGCCCGGTGACGACGGCGCCGCAGTACAGAAAAATCCTCGACTACATGGAGATCGCGAAGAACGAGGGCGCGCGCTGCGTCCTCGGCGGCGGCGCGGCCACCGACATGCCCGGCGGGCAGTTCGTGGAGCCCACCATCTTCACGGATGTGCGGCCTTCCATGCGCATCGCACGCGAGGAGGTGTTCGGACCCGTGCTCTCCATCATCGGCTTCGAGGACGAGGCCGAGGCGGTGCGCATCGCCAACGACACCATCTACGGCCTCGCCGCCGGCGTCTGGACGCAGGATATCGGGCGCGCGGTCCGGATGTCCTCCGCGCTCAAGGCCGGGACGGTCTGGGTGAACACCTACCGCGCCGTCAGCTACATGATGCCCTTCGGCGGCATGAAGCATTCGGGCATCGGCCGCGAGAGCGGCATCGAGGCCGTGCGCGAATACCTGGAGACCAAGAGCGTGTGGATCTCGACCGCGAAGGGCGCCCCGGCCAATCCCTTCATCATGCGCTGAGGCCGCGCCATTGCCGTTCGCCGCCGCGGCGCGTTAGCCTCGGCGGCGAACGGGATGCGAGGTCGAAACATGACCATCCTCCGCCGCCGGAATGTTCTTGTCGCTTCCGCGCTCGCCGCGCCGCTCTCCGGGCTGCGCGCGCAGTCCGCCTTCCCCACGCGCCCGGTGCGCGTGGTCATTCCATTCGGCCCTGGCGGCGGCACCGACAACCTGGTGCGCGTGATCGAACCCGTGGTCAGCCGCATCCTGGGCCACCCCCTGATCATCGAGAACCGCCCGGGCGCCGCGGGCGTGCTGGGCACCGAGATGGTCGCGCGCGCCGCACCGGATGGCTACACGCTGCTCGCGAACGAGCAGACCTTCGTCATCAACCCCGCCCTCTTCCCGAACCTGCCCTATGACACCGCGCGCGACTTCGCGCCGGTGCAGATCCTCGCCAACGCGCCCGTCGTGATGGTGGTCTCGGCCGGCTTCCCCGCGCGCACGCTGCAGGAACTGGTCGCGATGGCGCGCGAGCGGCCGGGCGCCTACAGCTATGCCTCGGGCGGCAATGGCTCGACCGTGCACCTCGCGGGCGAGATGCTGAAGCTCGCGGCCGGCATCAACCTGACGCATGTGCCGTACCGCGGCAGCGGGCCGGCGATGAACGACGTGGTGGCCGGCCATGTGCCGATCGCCTTCAACGGGCTGAGCGCGGCGGGACCGCATATCCGCGGCGGGCGCGTGCGCGCGCTGGCGGTGACGGGGCCCGCGCGCGCCCCGGCCTTCCCCGATATCCCGACCTTCCGGGAACTCGGGCTGGAAGTCGCGGTCTATACCCATTGGGGCGTGCTGACTCGCGCCGGCACGCCGCAGCCCATCATCGCGCGCCTGGCCGACGCCTTCCGCGACGCGGTGCGCGCGCCGGAACTCGCGGAGCGGCTGGAATCCATGGGCTATGTGCCGAACGGGCAGGGGCCGGATGCCTATGCGCGGGTGATCGCGGAGGAGATGGCGGCGTTCGGCCGCGTGATCCGCGGCGCCAACATCCGGGCCGATTAGGAAAGCCGCTTCCGGCGCTACCTCGAAGCGCGCCGCGATGGCGCGGATGCGGCCGGCGCCGATGCCGCCGCGCGCCTGCCGCGAAACCGCGCGCAAGGCCGCCCTGGAATGTGCTTCCTGTGCATGGGAACATCACGTATCGGGAGGGCGGAGGCCGTGCCGATGGCGCGCACCCTGCGCCCGGCGCCCGGACCTGACGGAGCGATGGTGGCATGACGACGAAACCCCGGGAGACGGCAAAGCCGGCGCTTCCGCGCCTCGCAAAGTCGCACAGGCCCGCCACGAAGCCACCCTTCGAGCGCGTCGCCCTGCTGCTGCAGGGGGGCGGGGCGCTCGGCTCCTACCAGGCCGGCGTCTACCAGGCGCTTGATGAGGCGGGGCTGCATCCCGACTGGATCGCAGGCATTTCCATCGGTGCCATCAACTCCGCCATCATCGCGGGCAATGAGCCGAAGCGGCGCGTGGAACGGTTGCGGCGCTTCTGGGAGACGGTGACGGAATCGCCCTTCGGCATTCCGTCCCTTTTCCATGTCCCGATCCCGGGCGTGATGCTGCATCGCGCCATCAACCAGGCCCGCGCGAACAATGTGCTGCTGGGCGGCGCGCCGGGCTTCTTCAGGCCACGCTTCCCGCCGCCCTACCTGCTGCCCGACGGCACGATCGAGGCGCTGAGCTTCTACGATGTCGCGCCGCTGCGCGAGACGCTGCAGGAACTCGTGGATTTCGACCTGCTGAATGACGGGCGGATGCGCTTCAGCGTGGGGGCGGTGAATGTGCGGTCGGGCAATTTCGTCTATTTCGACAATGTCACCCATCGAATCCGGCCGGATCACGTGATGGCGAGCGGCTCCCTGCCGCCCGGCTTCCCGCCCACGGAGATCGAAGGCGAATACTACTGGGATGGGGGCCTGGTTTCGAACACCCCGCTGCAATGGGTGCTCGACAGCACCCCGCGGGTGGACACGCTCGCCTTCCAGGTGGATCTCTGGTCCGCGCAGGGCGAGATGCCCGGGGACCTGGTGGAGCAGGAAACCCGGCAGAAGGAGATCCGTTATTCCTCCCGCACCCGCATGGGCACCGACCAGTTCCGCAAGCAGCAGAAGCTGCGGCGCATGGCGAAGGCGGTGCTCGCGCGGCTGCCGTCCCAGGTGGTGCGGGAGCACTTCGCAGAACTCACCGCCGAGGCGGACGAGACGGTCTTCAACATCGTCCAACTGATCTACCACGCACGGGAATATGAGGGGAATTCGAAGGACTACGAGTTCTCCCGCCGCACGATGGAGGAGCACTGGACCGCAGGCTACAACGATGCGGTGCGTACGCTGCGCCACCCCGAGGTGTTCGAGCGACCCACCACGCCCGACGGCGTCTTCACCTTCGATCTCGCCCGCCAGGGCCGCGAATAGCGCCTGATCCGCCCTTCACCGACGGAGACCGACGATGAAAGAAGCCGAAATCCGCGCGCGCGCCTTTGCCATGCCGCTGACGAGCCCCGCCTTCCCGATGGGGCCGTATCGCTTCATCAATCGGGAATTCCTGATCATCACCTATCGCACCGATCCCGCAAGGCTGCGCGCCCTGGTGCCCGAGCCGCTGCAGATCGAGGAACCCGTGGCGAAGTTCGAGTTCATCCGCATGCCTGATTCGACGGGCTTCGGCGACTACACCGAAAGCGGCCAGGTCATCCCCGTCACCTTCGATGGCCGCAAGGGCGGCTACAGCCATTGCATGTTCCTCGACGACCATCCGCCGATCGCGGGCGGGCGGGAACTCTGGGGTTTTCCGAAGAAGCTCGGCCAGCCCATGCTGAAGGCGGACAAGGACACGCTGCTCGGCACGCTGGATTACGGCCCCGTGCGGATCGCCACGGGCACCATGGGCTACAAGCACCACCAGGCGGACCTTGCCGCGGTGAAGGCCTCGCTCCTCGCGCCCAACTGGCTGCTCAAGATCATCCCGCATGTGGACGGCACGGCGCGGGTCTGCGAACTCGTCGAATACTACCTGGAAGACGTGGAGCTGAAGGGCGCCTGGACCGGACCGGCCGCGCTCAGCCTGATGCCGCATGCGCTCGCCCCGGTTGCCGACCTGCCGGTGCTGGAAGTGGTCTCGGCCACCCATATCCTGGCGGACATCACGCTCGGCCTCGGCAAGGTCGTGCACGACTACCTCGCCTGAACCCGCAACACAGCATCATTTCATGGAGACCATCATGGCTCGGTTCGACGGACGCGTGGCGATCATCACCGGCTCGGCGAGCGGCATCGGCAAGCGCATCGCCGAACGCCTGGCGGCGGAGGGCGCCATTCCCGTCATCGCCGACATGAACCTCGCCGCCGCGCAGGCGACGGCCGAGGAGATCAGGAAGACCGGCGCGGACGCCTTCGCCGTCGCGATGGACGTGACCAGCGAGGAGCAGGTGGAGAAGGGCGTCGCCGATACCGTCGCGAAATACGGCAAGGTGGATATCCTCGTCAGCAATGCCGGCATCCAGATCGTCAAGCCGCTGGTCGAGTTTCCCTTCGCGGACTGGAAGAAGTTGCTGGCGATCCACCTGGACGGTGCCTTCCTGACCACGCGCGCCTGCCTGAAGCACATGTACGCGGCGCAATACGGGCGCGTGATCTACACGGGCTCGGTGCACTCCGTCGAAGCCTCGAAGCTGAAGGCGCCCTATGTCACGGCGAAGCACGGCCTGCTCGGCCTGAGCCGCGTGCTGGCGAAGGAGGGTGCGGAACACAACGTCACCTCCAACGTCGTCTGCCCGGGCTTCGTGCGCACGCCGCTGGTGGACAAGCAGATCCCCGAGCAGGCGAAGGAGCTCGGCATCACCGAGGAGCAGGTGGTGAAGAACGTCATGCTGAAGGAGACGGTGGACGGCGAGTTCACGACCGTGGACGACGTGGCGGATGCTGTCCTCTACTTCGCGGGCGCACCGACCAAGGCGCTGACGGGGCAGTCCATCGTGGTCAGCCACGGGTGGTTCATGCAGTAGCCCGGCGACGGACGAAGGCGAAGGGCGATGGAACTCGATCCGCTGATCCTGTCCCGCATCCAGTTCGCCTTCGTCGTCACCTTCCACATCATCTTTCCCTCCTTCACCATCGGGCTCGCCGCCTGGCTCGCCACGATCGAGGGCGCGCATGTCGCGACGGGGCGGGAGATCTACCGGCGCATCTTCGATTTCTGGCTGCGCGTCTTCTCGGTCGCCTTCGGCATGGGGGTGGTCAGCGGCATCGTCATGGCCTTCCAGTTCGGCACCAACTGGTCGGTCCTCGCCGCGCGTACGGGCGCCATCCAGGGACCTCTGCTGGGATATGAGAGCTTCACCGCCTTCCTGCTGGAAGCGACCTTCTTCGGCGTGATGCTGCTGGGGCGCGGGCGCGTCTCTCGCCGCTTCTACCTCTTCGCCTGCTGCATGGTGGCGCTGGGCACGCTGTTTTCCTCGTTCTGGATCCTCGCCAACAATTCCTGGATGCAGGTGCCGGTGGGCCATGAGATCGTGAACGGGCGCATCGTGCCCTCCGACTGGCTCGCCATCACGCTCGGGCCCGTGCAGCTCGTACGCTGGCCGCACATGGTGCTCGGCTGCTTCCTGACCACGGGGATGTGCGTGGTTGCGACGGCCGCCTGGTATTTCCTGCGCGGCGTGCACAGGGCCGAGGCGCTGGTCATGCTGCGCTGGGCGCTGCCGCTGCTGGCGGTGCTGGTGCCCGCGCAGATCCTGGTCGGACACCTGGTTGGCGACGCCGTGCACCGCCACCAGCTCGCGAAATTCGCGGCCATCGAGGCGCGCTGGCAGACCGAACAGCCCGCGAGCGAGGTGCTGATCGGCTGGCCCGACGAGGCGGCGATGGTCAACCGCTATGCCATCACCATCCCGCGCCTCGGCAGCTTCATCGCATCGGGCCGCTGGGATTCACGCGAAGTGGGTCTCGCCGATTTTCCGCCCGAGGACCGGCCGCCGGTCGTGATCCCCTTCTTCGCCTTCCGCATCATGGTGGGGCTTGGCCTGCTGATGCTGGGCATCGCCTGGCTCGGCCTGCTTTTCCTCCGCCGCGGAGAGGCGATCGAGCATGTCCGCTGGTATCACTGGATCGCCTTCCTCTCCTTCCCCTCGGGCTTCGTGGCGGTGATCGCCGGCTGGTTCACGGCCGAGGTCGGGCGGCAGCCCTGGGTGGTCCATGGCATCCTGCGCACGCGCGATGCGGTGACGCCGTCGCTCCAGACGGGCGATGTGCTGTTCTCGCTGCTGACCTACATCGTGGTCTACACGATCGTCTTCGGCTTCGGCAT
>JAYRQX010000934.1:0-3362 GCA_041910415.1 Acetobacteraceae bacterium
CCGAGGACGGCGCGGCGCGCGGCCGCGACATCGCCGCCGCGGGCGGTGACGGTGACCGTGATCCCGCATTTCGGCAGGTCGGAGAAGACGAAGCCGCCGGCGACGGAGGCGTTGAGGATGGCATTGTTGGTGCGCATCAGCTGTTCGGCATCGCGGATCAAATCGGCATAGGGGCCTTCGGCCGTCAGCAGGGTCACGGTCGGCGGCGCGAGCGGCAGGCGAACAAAGGCCTTGGCGGTACGCTCGCCGGCGAGCAACTCGCGCAGCGCGTCGGCGGCGTCGGCAGCGCGCGCGGCCATGTCCACATGCGGATTGGTGCGATAGACGATCAGCGCATCCAGCGTGTCCACCATGCGCTCGCTGACATTGCAGTGCAGGTCGTGGGTGCAGACGACCGGCACGGCGGGGCCGACGATCCCGCGCACCATCGCCGCGATCGTGCCGTCGCTGTCCTCGTCGCCGGTCGCGCTGCTTGCGCCATGGCTCGCGATGTAGACGCCGTCGAGCGGCAGCGCCGCGGCGAGGCCGCTCCGCATCTCATCGAGGACGTCGAGGAAGACGGTCTGCTCGATCGGGCCGCCCGGCGGCGCGGCGGCGATCAGGATCGGCACCGGCGTCCACGGCCCCGTCTCGTCCATGCGGCGATAGAAGCCGGCCATCTCCGCCGGGAGGTGGCTGACGCGCGAACGCGCCAGTTCGGAGATGCGGGGTCCCCTTTCCAGGCATTGCCGGACAAAATCGTCCAGCACCGTCGGCGGCGCGAAGGCATTCGCCTCGAGATGCAGGCCGAGCACGGCGATTCGCGGTGCGCGCGCAGCAGTGTCGGCCATGCCCTGGGTCCCCCGGATTGCCGCTTCGTCATGTCCGTATAGACTGCGCCGACGGAGACCCCGATGGGAGAGACTTTTTCCGCGGCCGATATCCTCGAACGGCTCGTGTCCTTCGACACGACGAGCCGGCTGCCGAATCGCGGCCTGGTGTCCTGGGTGGAGGACTACCTGCGCGGCCACGGCGTCGCCTATCGCCTGACCTTCGGCGAGGAAGGGGCCAAGGCGAACCTGCATGCGGTGATCGGACCGCGCGTCGCGGGCGGCATCGCGCTCTCCGGCCACACCGATTGCGTCGGCGTGACGGATCAGAGCTGGACCACCGATCCCTTCACGCTGCGCGCGGAGAATGGCCGGCTCTACGGCCGCGGCGCGACCGACATGAAGGGCTTCGTCGCCTGCATGCTGGCGATGGTGCCGGAATTCCTCGCCGCGCCCCTGAAGCGCCCCGTGCATCTCTGTCTCACCTTCGACGAGGAGACGACCTTCGCCGGCGCGCCGGTGCTGATCGCGGCGCTGGTGGCCGAAGGCCCCATGCCGGCCGGCTGCATCGTGGGCGCGCCCACGCAGATGACGCCGGTGATCGGCCACAAGGAATCGCGCACCTGGTTCGCGCGCGTGCGGGGGGTGACGGGCCATTCCTCCCGCGCCGACATCACGGCGAATGCGCTGATGGCGGGCGCGGAGGCCGTCGCGTGGCTGAAGCAGGAGGCGCGCCGCTTCCGCGATGCCGGGCGCCGCGCGAGGGGCTTCGACGTGCCGTACAGCAGCGTTCATTGCGGCTATTTCCATTCGGGCGAGGTGCTGAACACGGTGCCCGACCACGCGACCTTCTGGTTCGAGATGCGCGGCGTGCCCGGCGACGATCCCGCGCAGCTGCTCGATCGGCTGAAGGCGCATCTCGCGGAGCGGATCGAGCCGGAGCTCAAGGCCGTGCATCCCGATTGCGGATTCGAATTCCAGGACCGCATGCATGCACCCGGCCTCGACACGCCGGAGGAGCATGCGCTGGTCACGCTGGCGAAGCGGCTGTCCGGCCACAACGGCTCATCGCGCGTCGCCTATGGCACGGAAGCCGGGCTCTATCAGCGCGCGGGCATTCCCGCGATCGTCTGTGGCCCGGGTCACATCGCGCAGGCGCACCAGCCCGACGAATGGATCGCGGAGAGCGAGCTCGCCGCCTGCACCGCCTTCCTGCGCCGCCTCGCCGGGCAGCTCGCGGCCTGACCATGGAGAATGGCTGGTCGAGCACCGAGCTGCCGCCGCCATTCTTCGCGGTGAATCTCGACGCGCCCGATATCAAGCGCTGGCTGCCCGGCAATACCGGCGTGCCCGGTGTGTGGAGCTTCGCGGCGGAGGAGCCGGGGCCGCATGTCGTGATCCTCGGCATCGTGCATGGCAACGAGATCGCGGGGGCGATCGTGCTCGACCGGTTGCTGCGGTCCGAGATCAGGCCGCTGCGCGGCCGGCTCAGCCTGATCTTCGGCAACATCGAGGCCTATCAGCGCTTCGACCCTGCCGATCCCACCGCGACCCGCTTCCTCGAGGAGGATCTCAACCGGCTCTGGGATCGCGCGATCCTCGACAGCGCGCGGCGGTCTTCGGAGCTGCGGCGCGCGCGCGCCCTGCGGCCCGTGATCGATGCGGCGGATATGCTGCTCGACATGCATTCCATGCTCTGGCCGTCTGAGCCCCTGGTGCTCGGCGGGCGGACGGAGAAGGGCGGCCGGCTCGGCCTGTCCATCGGCGTGCCGCAGACCATCGTGCTCGACGAAGGCCATGCGTCGGGCGAGCGCATCATCGACTATGGCGGCTTCTCGGACCCTGCCGATCCCCGGGCCGCCGTGCTCGTCGAGGGCGGGCCGCATTGGGAGCCCGGCACCCCCGGCCTGCTGGAGCACTCGGCGCTCCGCCTGCTCCGCCGCCTCGGCATGACCGACAGGACGGTCGCCGAGCCGGCGCAGCCGCCGCGGCTTGCGCGCGTCACGCGCACCGTCACCGCGATGACCGACCGCTTCGCCTTCCTGCGCGACTTCCGCGGCGGCGAGGTGATCGCCGAGCGCAACACCATCATCGCGCTGGATGGCGATGTGGAGATCCGCACGCCGCATGCGGACTGCCTCCTCGTCATGCCGACCCCGCAGCCGCCGGCGGGCCATACGGCGGTGCGGCTCGCGCGCTTCGACGGGGGCTAGAGCGCGGTCCGATCGGGCGGACACGCCCGATCGGATGAAGATGCTCGCTCAAGCAGATTCTCAGGCGAGTTCCCGTCTGCCGAGGCGATCGGGAAAGGGTCCGGGACTTGCGCGCGGGCGCACCCCGCGCTTTCGTGCCGCCAATCCGATTCCACCGAGGGGACACCGTCCATGGCCGCGCTCCGGCTCATCAGCTTCACGGATTCCAAGGGCACGCGCGCCGGCGCGCTGATCGAGGGCGACAAGGTCGTCGATCTCGGCGCCGACATGCTCTCGCTGATCGAAGGCGGCGCCGCCGCGCTTGCCTCCGCGCGCGCCAAGGCCGCGGCCGGCGGCGGCG
>JAYRQX010000935.1:0-3718 GCA_041910415.1 Acetobacteraceae bacterium
CCGAAGGTCGCGAGCACCTGCGCCATGTGGTCGCGGTCGTAGAGAGGACGGAAGACCAGGAACTCCAGCACCAGCCCGACCGCGAGCGCCGCCGGCAGGGCGAGCAGCAGCCCCAGCCAGAAGGATCCGGTCAGCGCCGCGAAGAAGGCCCCGAGATAGGCGCCCAGCATGTACTGCACGCCATGCGCCAAATTAATAAAATCCATCACCCCGAAGACGAGCGTGAGCCCGGCGGCCACCAGGAAGAGCAGCACGCCGAGCTGCAGCCCGTTCAGGAGCTGCACGAGAAGAAGCGGGGTCGCCACGCCGTGCGGGTCAGCGCATGCGGCATTGCGCCGCGAAGGGATCGACGTCGTTCTGCAGCACGCGCCGGTCCGTCACGGTCCAGAACTTTCCATCGTCCCGCCGCGCCACGCGGCACAACCAGAAATCCTGCACCGGGAACTGGTTCGTCCCGAAGCGGAAGGGCCCGCGGACCGAGGTGAACTCCGCCGCCCGGATCGCAGCCCGCAGCGCATCCTTGTCGCGCAGGTTGCCGCCCACCTTGCGCACCGCGGAATCCAGCAGGTTCGCGGTGTCGTAGGCATGCGCGGCGTAGCTCGCCGGCACGTAGTTGAAGGACCCCATGAAGTCGCGCACGAAACGCTGATTCGCGGGATTGTCCATGTTGGGCGCCCAGGTGGAGGCCGTGTAGAAGCCGAGCGCCGCCTCCCCCTGCGCGGGCAGCGTTGCCTCGTCGACCGTGAAGGTCGACAGGAACGGGATGTTGGCGAGCCCCGCCTGGCGGTACTGCCGCACCAGGTTCACGCCGAGCCCGCCCGGCATGAAGGTGAAGACCGCATCGGGCCGGAGGGAGGCGATGCGCGCGAGCTCCGCCTGGAAATCGAGCTGCGTCAGCGGCACATAGACCTCGTCCACCACCTCGCCGCGGTAGCGGGACTTGAAGCCCGCCATGGCGTCGCGCCCGGCCTGGTAGTTCGGCGTCAGCATGAAGACGCGGCGGTAGCCGGCATCCGTCGCCGCCTGGCCCATCACCGAATGCACCTGGTCGTTGTTGTAGGAGGTCGCGAAGAAATAGGGGCTGCACTGTGCCCCCGCGACCGGCGACGGCCCGGCATTGGTGGAGATCAGGAAAGTGTTGGTCTCCGTCACCGGCCGCATCAGCGCCATCAGGATGTTCGAGAACACCACGCCCACGATGAAATCGCAGCGGTCGCGTTCCAGCGCCGCGCGGACCTTGGTCACCGCCACATCCGGGCGCAGCTCGTCGTCGATATGGACGATCTCGGTCGGCACGCCGCCGAGCTTGTTGTCGAGGTGCCGCATCCCCTGCAGGAAGCCGTCGCGAAGCTGCGTGCCGAGCGCGGCCTGCGGCCCGGTCTGCACGGCGACCAGGCCGATCTTGATCCCCGTGGCCGGCTGCGCGCCGACGATGGCGGGCGCGGCGATGGTCGCACTCGCGGTGCCGAGCAGCAGCCCGCGCCTGTCGATCCCGGTCATGATCCCTCTCTCCCCCTTGGGTTGCCAGGGTGTAGGGGGCAAAACCGACGTTTAGGCAAGCGCCAGCGCCATGGACGCGGCCCGGGCGACCAGGGCGGAGGCGGGGTCGGAGAGAGGCTCCAGCACCGTGAAGTGGTTCTGTCCCGCCGGCGCCTCCCAACTCCCGCCCCAGGCCGCGGTGAAATCGGTGGTCTGGCGCAGGAATTCTGTGCTTTCCGCGCCGCCCACCACGCCATGCAGGGCGCCGCCGGGCGGGGGCAGCCAGCGGGGGGACAGGGCGCGGGCGTCGGCCGGCGACAGGTGGAGCCCTTTCCCGATGCGGGTGGGGAGCAGGGGTTCGAGCTCGAACACGCCGGAGATCGGCAGCGCCGCCGGCACCAGCCCCGGCGGCAATCCGCGTGCGGCCCAGTCGGTCGCCATCAGCATGGCCGCGAGCTGCCCGCCCGCCGAATGGCCGATGGCGAGCATCCGCCGTGCGCCGCGCCCGTGCAGGAAGGCCACGGCGTGCCGCATCTGCGCGACGATCCGCGCCAGCGGCACCTGCGGACAGAGATCGTAGGATGGCACCGCGACGGCGATGCCCCGGGCCACCAGCCCCGCCGCACAATGGCTCGCCCAGGATTTGTCGAGCGCCTGCCAGTAGCCGCCATGGATGAAGAGGGCGAGCGGCGCATCCTCGCCCGACTCCGGTAGGAACAGGTCGAGTCGCTCCCGCGCGCCCGGGCCATAGGCGAGGTCGGGCAGGCTGTGCGGCCAGGCGGCGCGGAAGGCCGCCGCGCGCTGCGCCCAGCCCGCGATGATGGCCGCGCTGTCCGCAACCCTGGCGCGGTTGTCGTATTCGGCATCGAGATCCATGGCGGCATTCCGCATGGCGGTGCCCGTCGCGGCAAGGCAGGATCGGGCCATGCGGATCTACCTGGCGGGACCCGAGGTTTTTCTGGCGGACGCCGCGGCGCTGGCCGCGGCGAAGAAGGCGATCTGCGCCCGGCATGGGCTGACGGGCGTTTTCCCGACCGACGAGCATACAGGACTTGCCCATGACGCCGACGAGCATTGGCGCATCTACGCGCAGAACGAGGCGCATCTGCGCGGCTGCGACGCGCTGATCGCCAACCTCACGCCCTTCCGCGGGCCCTCCGCCGATGCGGGCACGGTGTACGAGGTGGGCTTCATGCGCGCCCTCGGCCGCCCGGTCTTCGGCTATGCCCATGTCGCCGGCGACTTCGCGCAGCGCACGCTGGCCGCCCTCGGCCCCCGCCTCCGCCGCCGCGCCGACGGCGCCTGGGAAGACGAGCAGGGGATGGCGGTCGAGGAATTCGGCCTGACCGACAACCTCATGATCGACGGCGGCATCCGCGCCAGCGGGGGCGTGCTGCTGACCGGCACGCCCGCCGCCTGGGAAGACCTGACGCTCTTCGCGCGCTGCGTGGCGCGCGCGGCCGAGGTGCTGCGCGGCTAAAGCGTTGGCACCCTCGCATGCCAGTCCGTGTCGCGCTGATAGGCGTCGGCGACCGCAAGCACGCGCCCTTCCGCGAAGGGGCGGCCGGCGAGTTGCAGCCCGATCGGCAAGCCGCGGTCGTCGAAGCCGCAGGGGATGCTGGCCGTGGGCAGGCCGAGATAGTTGAAGGGGCGCGTATTGGCGCTGACCGCCATGAAGCGCGACCAGTTCGCGGGATCGGCGTCGATGTCGGTCTCGGCGAGCGTCGGCACGCGGGTGCGCAGCGTCGGCGTCGCCACCATGTCGAAGCGGCCGAGTGCCTCCGCGCAGAACTGGCGCAGCAGCGGGCCGCGGCGGGACAGCGCCTCGACATAGAGGTGGCCGGGGATGGCGTAGCCGCCGTAGATGCGCCCGGAGAGATGGATGGCGTAGTCGCCGGGACATTCGCGCATCCAGTTGGCGTGGATCGCGGCGCTCTCGACGCGGCTGCACAGCGCGACATAGGCCGAGACGGCACGGAGCGAGGGCACGGACACACGCTCGACCGTCGCGCCGCGGCCCTTCAGCACATCCAGCGCCTTGTCGAAGGCATGCACCACGACGGCATCGGTGTTGTCGAAAAAATACTCCTGCGGCACGGCGATGCGCAGTCCCCGCACGTCGCCGGTCAGCGCGGCCTCGTAGTCCGGCACCGGCTCCCTGGAGGATGTGGGGTCCAGCGGATCGGGTCCCGCGGTGATGCGCAGGAAGCGCGCCGCATCGCGCGCGGTGCGCGCGAGG
>JAYRQX010000936.1:0-5106 GCA_041910415.1 Acetobacteraceae bacterium
GACGGGCATTCCCTACGTCATCATCACCGTCTCCACCGCGCTCGCGGCCTTCGACCCGCGGCTCGAGCAGGCGGCGCGCGGCATGGGCGCCTCGCTGCCGCAGACGCTGCGCTGGGTGATCCTGCCGCGCATCACGCCGGGCATCGCCTCCGGCGCCATCTTCGCCTTCATCCATTCCTGGGATGAGCTGGTGATGGTGCTCTTCATCGCGTCGCGCAACATTTTCACTCTGCCGCGGCGCATCTGGGACGGCATCAACGAGAATCTCGACCCCGCCATGGCCGCCGTCGCCGTGCTGCTCATTCTCTTCACCTCGGCGCTGCTGCTGCTGGATCTCACCCTGCGGCGCCGGCGCGACAATCCGTAGGAGGCAACCATGTCCGGCCGCGCGATGAGCGAGTTCGACCATCGCTACAACATGCTGATCGAACGTTTTGCGAGCGAGCCCGAGCCACCCTTCCACAGCGAGGAGGAGCAGCGCTTCGGCTGGGGCCGAATCTGGGGCTGCAACTCCGATATCGGCCGGCTCCGCCTGGTGCTGATGCACCGTCCCGGCGAGGAGATGCGCGTCGTCGAGAAGCTGCCGCGCATCCCCGAACTCGGCGCCTTCGGCGACCCGCAATCCGGCGCCTACTGGCGCGGCGACGTGCTGCCGACGCTGGCGGAGCAGCAGGCGCAGCATGACGCGCTGGTCGCCGCGCTGCGCGACGAAGGCGTCGAGGTCGTCATGCTCAGGCGCTGCGCGGAGGGGCGGCACAAATCGATCTACACGCGCGATTCCTGCATCGCGATCCATGGCGGCGCCATCGTGACCCGCATGGGCCCGCGCATCCGCCGGGGGGAGGAGCAGCCCGTCACGGAGACGTTGGGCGCGCTGGGGATGCCGGTGCTGCGCACCATCCATGGCACCGGGCTGCTGGAAGGCGGTTCCTTCGCGTATATCCGCCCCGATCTCGCGGTGGTCGGCGTCTCCTCCCGCGTCAACGAGGAAGGGGCGCGGCAATTGGAAGAGGTGCTGGCCGTCCAGGGCACGAAGCTCATTCGCGTGCAGATCCCGGGCTACCGCCTGCACATCGATGGCATGTTCGTCATGCTCGATCACGACGTCGCGCTGGTGAACCCGGTGAACCTGCCCTTCGTCTTCATGGAGGGATTGAAGAAGCTCGGCATCAAGCTGATTGCGCTCAACCACGAAGACCCATCCTGGGCGCTGAACTGCCTGGCGGTCGCGCCCGGCCGCGTGCTGATGAGCGACGCCGTCAGCCCGCGCACGCAGGAGGCGCTCGACAGGGCCGGCATCTCCGTTCGTCTCGTCGGTTACGACAAGGTGTGCCTGGGCGGTGGCGGCATCCATTGCTCGACGAGTCCCCTGGTGCGCGACCCGGTCTGACCGCCCCTGGCGCGATGCGCGGCGGCTGCTAGCATCGCGCCCGGATTGCTTGGGGGCGGCGGCCATGCCTGCGGCGGGTTTCGAGTTCGGGATCGACATCGGCGGCACCTTCACCGACGTCGTCTGCCGCGCCGGCGACGGCACGATCCGGCTGACGAAGGTGCCGACGACGCGCGGCGATCCCTCCCGCGCCGTGCTCGCGGCCCTGGAGACGGCTGGCGCGGAGTGGGGCGTGCCGGCCGCGGCGATCGCGCGCTTCGCCCATGGCACGACGGTCGCGACGAACGCCGTGCTGGAGCGCAAGGGCGCGCGCATCGGCCTGATCACGACCGAAGGCTTTCGGGATGTGCTCGAGATCGGAAGGCAGATGCGCCACCAGATGTATGATCTGGTGCTGCACACGGAAACGCCTGTCTTCCTCGCCCCGGGCCGCCTGCGGCGCGAGGTGCGGGAGCGGATCGACGCGCAGGGGAACGTCCTCGTGCCGCTGGACGAGGCAAGCGTGCGCGAAGCCGTCCGCGCGCTGCTGGACCAGGATGTGCGCGTCATCGCCGTCAGCCTGATCTTCTCCTTCCTCAACCCGGCGCATGAACAGCGCATCGCGGCGATCATCGCGGAGATGGCGCCGGGGATGCCGGTCTCGCTGTCGAGCGAGGTGGACCCGGCCTTCCGCGAATATGAGCGCACCTGCGCGACGGGCTTCGACGCCTATGTGAAGCCGCTGGTCGCCGACTATCTGGCCAATATGGAAGCGGGGCTCGCCAAGGCGGGCGTGCCGGCGACGCTGCAGGTCATGCAGTCGCGCGGCGGGCTCGCCTCCTCCGCCATCGCGCGCCAACGTCCTGTGCGGCTGTTTCTGTCGGGGCCCGCGGGCGGCGTCGTCGGCGGGCTCGATGTTGGGATGGGGGCCGGGTTCCGCGACCTCATCACGGTCGATATCGGCGGCACCTCCTGCGACATCGCGCTGGTGACGGACGGCAAGCCGCTGATCCGCGCGGAGGGCCTGATCGACGGCTTCACCGTGCGCGTGCCCATGGTGGACGTGACGGCCATCGGCTCCGGCGGCGGCTCCATCGCCTGGATCGACGCGGCGGGGTCGCTGCGCGTCGGTCCGCAATCCGCGGGCAGCGAGCCGGGCCCCGCCTGCTACGGTCGCGGCGGCAGGGACGCGACGGTGACGGATGCCTCCGTCGTCCTCGGCATCATCGATCCCCGGAATTTCGCAGGCGGTGCGCTGACGCTGCAGCCCGAACTCGCGCAGGAGACCATCGCGCGCGAGATCGCGGGGCCGCTCGGCATGAGCGTGGAGGAAGCGGCGCTCGGCATCCATCGCGTGCTGAACGCGCAGATGGCCGAGGCGATCCGGCTGGTCTCCATCGGGCGCGGCCTCGATCCGCGCGGCTATGCGCTGGTGCCGCTGGGCGGCGGTGGGCCGGTGCATGGCTGCGCCCTGGCGGACGAGCTCGACATCAACGCCATCGTCGTGCCGCCGCATCCCGGCGTGCTGGCGGCGGCCGGCCTGCTCGGCGCGCCCGTGGAGCACGAGATCGCCAGCGCCTTCCCCCATGCCTGCGACGGGCTGGACCCGGCCGTGCTGACGCCGGCGCTCGCCGCGCTGGATGCGCGCTGCCGCGTGCTGATGGAAGCGGAAGGGCTGGCGCCCGCGGATGTCGAGGTCAGCCACGCCGCGGATCTCTGCTACATCGGCCAGTCCTACTGGCTGGACGTGCCGCTGGACCTGAAGGCCGCGGACCCGATCGGCGCGGCGTACGAGGCTTTTCTCCGGGCGCATGACCGCGTGTATGGCCATTCCATGCGGCTGCCCGCGAAGTTTGTGAATCTCCGCACGGTGCATCGTTCGCGCGGTGGCTCCGTCGCGGGCGGCGTCGGGCTGCATGGCGCGGCGGCCGGCGCGCCGACGACGCGCCTGGTGCGGATGCGGCAGAATACGGCGCCCGTGCCGGCGGCGATCTGGCAGCGCATGGCGATCACGCCTGCCGACACGATCCGCGGCCCCGCCGTGATCGAACAGGTGGACACGACGACGCTGGTCGAGCCCGGCTGGATCGTGACGCTGGCACCGGGCGGCGCGCTCGTGATGCGGAAGGAGCAGGCGTGATGCAGACGGAATTCTCGACCGCGAAGCTCGACCCCATCACGGTCGAGGTGACGCGCCACAAGCTGGAAGGCATCGCCAACGAGATGCAGTCCACGCTGCTGCGCAGCTCCTTCTCGCCCATCGTGAAGGAGGGCCTCGATGCGTCCTCCGGCCTCTTCACTGCCGAGGGGCTGACGCTCGCGCAATCCTGCTCGATCCCGATCCACCTGGCGACGCTCATTCCCGCCATCGCGCGCATCCTCAAGGAGTTTCCGCCGGCCAGCATGCAGCCGGACGACACCTATGTGCTGAACGACCCCTATTGCGGCGGCACGCATCTGCCCGACATCGCGGTGGTGCAGCCGATCTTCGCCGGCAACCGCATGATCGCGCTGAGCGCGGCGATGACGCACCATCAGGACATGGGCGGGCTCTCGGCCGGCTCGGTGCCGACCAATGCGACCGAGATCTTCCAGGAAGGGCTGCGCATCCCGCCGCTGAAGTTCCGCGACCGCGGCGTCGTCAACACGACGCTGGAGGCGGTGATCCGCCAGAATGTCCGTATCCCCGACACGGTCATGGGCGACATCCACGCCCAGGTCAGCGCGTGCAGCATCGGCGCGCGGCGCGTCGCGGAGCTGGCGGCGAAGATGGGCGACAACGCGCTCGTCACCATCTTCCACGAATTGCTGGACCGTTCGGAAGTGATGACGCGGCAGGCATTGCGGGAGATTCCCGAAGGGACCTACCGCGCCGTGGACTGGCTCGACAATGACGGCGTGGAGCTCGACAAGCCCATCCGCATCGAGGTCGCGGTCACCATCAGGGACGGCGCGATGCATGTGGATTTCACCGGCACCAGTCCGCAGGTGAGGGGGCCGCTCAATTGCGTGCCGTCGGGCTCGCTCGCCGGCGCCTGCTACGCGATCCGCGCGCTGACCGACCCGAAGATCCCGACCAATGGCGGCTGCTTCCGCCCGATTTCTCTCCATCTGCCGGAAGGCACCATCGTCAATCCGCGCGAGCCCGCGCCGGTCAATGCGCGAACGGCCACCATCAAGCGCATCACCGGCACCATCATCAACGCGCTGGCCGATGTGATGCCGGACCGCGTGCCCGCGCCGTCGGCCGGCCAGATGGTGATCGTGGCCTTCGGCGGCCGCCTTCCCTCCGGCAAGCCCTTCGTGACGGGCGACCTGATCGCCGGCGGCAGCGGCGCTTCGCGCGGGGCGGACGGCGTGGATGTGATCGAGACCGACGCATCGAATTGCATGAACCTGCCGGCCGAGGCCGCGGAGATGGAGACGCCGATCCGCCTGAACCGCGTCGCCCTTCGCCCGGGTTCGGGCGGGGAGGGCGAGCACCGCGGCGGCCTCGGCACCATCCGGGAATACGAGGCGCTGGTGGACGAGGTCTCCTTCACCCATCGCGGGGAGCGCCACTACTACGCCGCCCAGGGGCTGTTCGGCGGCGCGGAGGGCATGAAGTCCCGCTCCATCATCCACCGCCGCGACGGCACGCTCGAAGAAATCCCGTCCAAGATCGTGACCCGCCTGCAGAAGGGCGACCGCGTGGTGATCGAGACCGCGGGCGGCGGCGGCTATGGCGATCCGGCGAC
>JAYRQX010000937.1:0-6722 GCA_041910415.1 Acetobacteraceae bacterium
AGGCGGGCGAGCCCGTCGCGGCGCCGCGCGCCGAGACGGCGATGGTGTTCCAGGCCGCGACCCTGCTGCCCTGGGCGAATGTGCTGCGCAACGTGACCTTCCCGCTGCGCCTGATGGGCCGCACGGACGCCTCGATGGACGCGCGCGCACGGGAACTGCTGACGACCGCCGGCCTCGATGGCTTCGAGAACCGCCTGCCGCGGGAGCTCTCGGGCGGCATGCAGCAGCGTGTCGCGATCTGCCGCGCGCTGCTGCAACAGCCGCGCGTCCTGCTGATGGACGAGCCCTTCGGCGCACTGGACGCGCTGACACGTGAAGAAATGTCGATCGAGCTGCTGCGCCTGTGGACCGCCCACAGGATGGCCGTGCTGTTCGTGACGCATTCCATCGCGGAAGCGGTGCTGCTGGCCGACCGCGTCGTCGTCATGTCCCCGCGCCCGGGTCGCGTCGTGGACATCGTGGAGGTCGGGCTGGAACGCCCGCGCAGCTTCGACCAGGAAGGCTCGGCCGAGTTCCAGCGCTGCGCGCGGCGCATCCGCGACCACATCTTCGGGGAGCGCGCGGCGCGTGCGGCCTGACGTGATCCAGCGCCTGCGCGGCGCCATGCCCGCCTGGCTCGCCGTCATCGGGTTGTTCGTGGTCTGGGAAGCGGTGGTGCGGATCTTCGGCATCCGCGAATTCCTGCTTCCCGCGCCATCGGCGATCTGGACGCAGTCCATCGCCAATTGGGACACGATGCTCAGCCATACGCTGGCGACGCTCTGGACCGTGCTGCTGGGCTTCGGCGTCTCCGTGCTGATCAGCCTGCCGATGGCGATGGCGATCGCGGCCTCGCCGGCGATTTCCGCCGCGCTCTACCCGCTGCTGGTCGTGACGCAGTCGATCCCGAAGGTGGCGCTGGCGCCGATCCTGATCGTGGCGCTGGGCGCGAACGAAGTGCCCAGGGTGATCGTGACCTTCCTCGTCGCCTTCTTCCCGCTCGTCGTCGGCTCCGTCGCCGGGCTGCTGGCAACGCCGCCGGAGCTGATCGAGCTCGGCCGCGCCTGCCGCGCCGGCAAGCTCCAGGAGTTGCTGCGCATCCGCCTGCCCTTCGCCGTGCCCTTCGTCTTCGGCGGGCTGAAGGTCGCGGCCGCGCTCGCCGTCGTGGGCGCCGTGGTCGCCGAGTTCGTCGGCGCCGATGCTGGCCTCGGCTATCTGATCCAGACCTCGATGGCCTTCTTCCGCTCGCCGCTCGCCTTCGGCGCGGTGGTGATCCTGGCGCTGATGGGCATCGTGCTGTTCTGGCTCGTCGAACTCGTCGAGCGCGTCTTCTTTCCGTGGTCGAGCGGCGCCGACGTCGCACCGCCGACCGGCTGATTTCCAGGGAGGGTTCCATGGCCGAGACAGAGCCTGGCTTCACGCTGATCCGCGGCGCGCTGCTCGCCGATGTCGCGAAGCGGCGCGCGGAACCGACCGAGGTGCTGATCCAGGACGGCGTGATCAGGGAGGTCGGCGCCAATCTGTCCGCCCCCGCCGGCGCGCGCATCGTGGACGGCAGCGGCCATGTCATGACGCCCGGCCTGATCAACGCACACACGCATGGCCATGGCGGCCTCGCCCGCGGCCAGGGCGACCGGTGGACGCTGGAGCTTCTGCTCGCCGCCGCGCCCTGGATCGGCGGCAGCCGCTCGCTGCAGGACAAGAAGCTGACGACGCAGATCGTCGCGGCCGAGATGGTGCTGAAGGGCTGCACCGCGGCCTACGACCTCTACTACGAATTCCCCCTGCCGACGCAGGAGGGCATGGACGCGGCCGCCGAAGCCTATGCCGAGGTCGGCATGCGCGCCGTCGTCGCCCCCATGGTCGCCGACCGCACGATGTACGAGGCGATCCCCGGCCTCTATGACGTGCTGCCCGAACCGCTCCAGGCCGCGGTCGACAGGTTGCGCCTGAAGCCGCCCGAGGAGACGCTCAGCGCGATCGGCGGCGTGCTGAAGAACTGGCGCTGGGGTTCCAGGGACGTGCGCGCCGCCGTCGCGCCCACCATCCCGCATCACTGCTCGGATGCCTTCATGTGCGGCTGCGCGAAGCTCGCGCGCGACCATGGCGTGGGCCTGCACAGCCATGTCGGCGAGAGCAAGGTGCAGGCGCTGGTGGGCCTCAAGCGCTACGGCAAGACGCTGACCGCGCATCTCGGCGATCTCGGCCTGCTGGGGCCGGACTTCACGGCCGCGCACGCCATCTGGCTCGACGACGACGATTTGAAGCGCATCCGCGATACCGGCGGCTCGCTCGCGCACAATGCGGGCAGCAACATGCGCCTCGGCAACGGGCTGTTCCGCCTGCGCCGCGCACTCGACATCGGCGTCAATGTCGGCATCGGCACGGATGGCGCGAACTGCTCGGACAACCAGAACATGTTCGAGGCGATGCGCTACGCCTCCATGGCATCGAAGGTGCAGACGCCCGATCCGCACCACTGGGGCAGCGTGGAGGAGATCTACACCGCCGCCACCAGGGGCTCCGCCCGCGCGCTCGGCTTCCAGGACATCGGCGCCATCGCGCCCGGCATGAAGGCCGACATTGTCTTCCTGGGACTGGAGACCGTGAACTGGATTCCCCACAACTGGACCGTCAACCAGATGGTCCATGCGGAGGACGGCAACGGCGTGCGCCATGTGATGATCGGCGGCCGCTTCGTGGTGAAGGACGGCAGGCTCCTCACGCTCGATCTGGCGAAGATCGCCCGCGAGGCCGAGGCCGCGCGCGAGCGGCTGGAGGCGCTGAACGCCGGCATGCTCGACCTCTACGACAAGCTTGAGCCGATCGTCGCATCCTTCTGCCCGGGGATGGCGGCGCAGCCCTACCATATCCGCCAATATGTCTGCGACGCGCCGAACTGAGGGGAACCACGCCATGGAATTCATCGATCTCTCGCGCGACATCTTTCACCGCACGCAGACCCACCCCAGCCATCCGCCGGTGGTCATGACGGTCTGGGGCGACCACAGCGAGAAGAAGGTCGCGGGCAACACCACCTTCACCAGCAAGGCGATGTTTCTTTCCATGAGCGACCACGCCGGTTCGCATGTGGATGCGCCCGTGCATTTCGACCCGCGCCCGGGCGCGCTGTCCGTCGATCAGATGCCGCTCGAGAATTTCTATACATCGGCCTTCTGCATCGACCTCTCGCACATCCCGCTGAAGACCGCCGCGACGCTGGAGGAAGTGCAGGCTGCCGTCGCCAAGAGCGGGCAGACCATCCGGAAGGGCGACACCATCCTCATCTGGCTGGCGACGAACGAGCGCCTGCTCGGCAAGCCCGGCTACCTCCACGACTTCCCGGGCCTCTCGCTGCCGGCGATCCACTGGCTGGCCGACCAGGGCATCGGCATGTTCGGCGTCGAAGCCATCAGCCCGGCCCCCGAAGGCGAGCCGAATTTCCAGGCCCACATGGCCTGCGCGGAGCGCGGCATCACGCACATGGAATGCCTCGCCAACCTCGACAAGCTGATCGGCCGCGGGCGCTTCCGCTTCATCGGCTTCCCGCTGAAGATCAAGGGCGGCACGGCGAGCCCGATCCGCGCCGTCGCCCTCTTCGAATAGGCACGCGCCTTGCCGGCCTTGGCGGCGGAGAGACACCCATGATCCATCTTCCCCGTCGCCTCGCGCTGGCCGCGGCCGGCGCGCTCGCGGCACCCGGCCTGCGCGCCCAGCCTGCCTGGCCCGACCGCCCGATCCGCTGGATCGTGAACTTCCCGCCGGGCGGCGCGGCGGACACGCTTTCCCGCATCCTGGTCGAGCGCATCGGCAACCGGCTCGGCCAGCCCGTGGTGGTGGAGAACCGTCCCGGCGCCGGCGGCATGGTGGGCGCCGATCTCGTCGCGAAGGCCCGTGGCGATGCGTACATCGTCATCATATCGAACGCCGCCTCGCATGGCATCGGGCCCGTGCTCTATCCGAACGTTCCCTATGATGCGCTGGCGGACTTCACCCACCTCGCCCTGGTCGGCACCTTCCCGAGCGTGCTCGCCGTCAACATGAATTTCCCCGCGCGAACGATCGCGGATTTCGTCGCCCATGCCCGCGCGCGGCCTGGCCAGGTCAGCTACGGATCGGGCGGCAACGGCACGATGAACCACCTGATCGGCGCTCTCTTCGCGCGCGCGGCGGGCGTCGAGATCCAGCATGTGCCCTATCGCGGATCCGCCCCCGCGCTGGCCGATGTCACGGGCGGGCAGATCCCCGCCATCATGGAAAGCCTGCCGATCGCCCTGCCGCATCTGCGGGCCGGCCGCCTGCGCCCGCTCGCGACCAGCGAGGGTGCGCGCGCGGCCTCTCTCCCCGATACGCCGACCTTCGCGGAGGCCGGCTACCCCGCCGCGCAATCCACGAACTGGTTCGGCTTCTCCGCCGCCGCCGCCATACCGCCAGGGGTGGCGGAGCGCTGGCAGCAGGAGATCACCGCCGCGCTCGCGGCGGAGCAGCTGCGCGAGCGCTTCGCGGCCATCGGCGTCGCGCCCGGCACGCTCGGCCCCGCGGACTACACGGCCATGATCCGCTCCGAGCTCGACCGCTGGCGCGAGGTGATCCGCAGCGCCGGCATCCGGCCGGACTGAAAGCGCTCAGGTCTGCTCCAGCCCGACTTCGCGTGCGCGCTGCACCAAGTCGCGGATGCGGATGGGCAGGATGCGCGAGAGTTCATCCGGAGTCGAGGGCGTCGGCACATAGCCGAGTGGCGCAAGGCGCTGCGCCATTTCCGGCTCGGTCATCACCTTGCGTAGCGCCGCGCTGGCACGCGCGCAGATCGCAGGCGGTGTGCCCGCGGGCGCAGCCATGGCGAACCAGGGCATGAAGTCGAAGCCTGGATAGGTCTCGGCGACCGGCGGGATGTCCGGTGCAAGCGGAAATGGCCGCGGCGCGGTGATGGCGAGTGCGCGCACCTTGCCGTCCCGCATCTGCGGGATGGCCGCGGGAAAGTCAGTGAAGGTGCTGTCGATGCGTCCGGCGATGACGTCGGTCAGCGCCTCCGGCCCACCACGATAAGGCACCGACGTCATCTCTACGCCCGCCATGCGCGCGAGCGTCGCGGAGGCGATATGCGCGCTGGAATTGCCGTGGCTGTAGGTCATGGGTGTGCGTGAACGGCGCGCCAGTTCGATGAACTCCGCGAGTGTCCGTGCCGGCGAAGCGGCCGGCACGACGAGGATATAGACCGTCTCCGCCAGATATCCGATCGGCGCGAAATCGCGCACGGGATCGTAGGGCGGCCGCCGCAGAAGGTAGGTGATCAGGGCGCCGTTCGTCGTGCTGAGCACGACCCAGGTCAGGCCATCAGGCGCGGACCGCGCCACGGACTCCGTCCCCACCACGCCGTTGCCGCCAGGCCGGTTGTCCACGATGACCGGCTGACCGAGCTCGCGCGTCAGTGGCTCGGACAAATGCCGCATCAGCGTGTCCGTCACGCTGCCGGCCGGGAAGGCGACGACGAGGCGGATCGGCCGATCGGGCCAGGTGCCCTGCGCGATGGCGGGCGCCGCGAGCAGCGAAGCCGCGGCACCGAGGCCCGTGCGGCGCGTGAGCATGGTCATGCCGTCTCTCCCAATCCGAGGAAGCGGTGGATTTCCGAATTGTCGACGGTCGGCCCGAGCGCCTCGACCGCGCGCGTCCATTGCCGGCGGCAGACGGCGAGCGCCTGCGCGTCGAAGCCGGTTTCCTCGGCGATCGACCCGGCGATCTCCAGATCCTTGCGCATCAGGCCCAGCTGGAAGCCGCGCGTGTATTTCCCGCTCAGGATGTCCTGCTTCAGCTTGGTCTCGGTGCTGAAGTTGCGCCCGGAGGATGCATTCAACACGTCGGTCAGGACGTGCAGGTCGAGGCCCAGCGCTTCGCCCATGCGCAGTGCCTCGGACGCCGCGAGCAGGCCGGCGGCATAGACATAATTGTTGAGCGCCTTCATCGCATGCGCGCTGCCGACCGCGCCCGTGCGGATGATCGCGCCGCCCATCGCCTTCAGCACAGGTTCGGCGATGGCAAAGGATGCATCGTCACCGCCCACCATGATGGCGAGCGTGCCATTGCGCGCCTTCGGCACGCCACCGGAGACGGGTCCGTCCATGCAGGACGCGCCGCGCGCCTGGATCAGCGGCGCCAGCCGCCTGGTCTCGCCAGGCAGCGACGAACTCATGTCGATCACGACGGTGCCGGGGCGCAGCGCGGTGAGCAGTCCGTCCGCGCCTTCCACCACCGCGCTGACCACCGCGCTGGTCGGCAGCATCAGCACGATGATGTCGGCATCGGACGCCACAGCTGCCGGGTTCGCCGCGACGCTGACCGCGCCGGCCGGCGCGCCTTCGCCCAGTGCCGCGCATGCGTCCGCCGAGGTGTCGCAGGCGCGAACGGAAAATCCCCTGGCCAGCAGGCAGCGGGCCATGGGCAATCCCATCATGCCGAGACCGATGAAGCCGATGGGCTTGGCCATGGCGTTTCCCCTGATGCGCTGGCGCAATCGTCCAACGGGACGGCCGCAAAGGCAATCGGGTCAGCGTTGCAGCAGCAGCGCCCCCGCCGGCAATACCTCCGCCCGCCATCCCGGCGCGACCAGGGTGGTGGCATCGAGCTGCGTGACGATCGCCGCTCCGTCGAAGCGCGCGCCGGGGCCGAGGCGCGCCCGGTCGAAAACCGGCGCCTGCACGATGCCGCCCGGCAGCGCGACCGCCTGGGTGCCGCTGCGCGCCGAGGCC